>CADBMW010000178.1 GCA_902795855.1 uncultured Lachnospiraceae bacterium | reverse complement strand
CTGACAATCCTTGAATTTACGCACTTTTGTGAGTTTTTCTCCTTCAATTATGTGGAGGAAAATCGCAAGGAAAAACTCCTGATCCAGAAAATTACCGTGGCGGTAGCTTTTGAACTGGAGACGGGGAACACAAAGAATTCGGGTATAAAAGTGAATATGGATACCATCGAATGATGGCTATGAATAGGGATATTGGCAAAGCTGCTGATATCCCTTTTTGCGTAGAGAAAACTCATAGATTTATGGAAGGAGGATATTGACGCATGACTTTTACAGCGATAGGTGCATTTGGCGTGATAGTATGCATCATAATCTCCCATGGAAAATATTTTGAACCAGGGAGGATGAAAAGATGGTCAAAGTCAGATTGCAGGGTACGACCTGCGAAATCAAGCGAATGAAAAGATGTATTGAAAGAAACAAAAGAATCAAAGTTATCAGCGTGTCTGACGCCTTTCCCAATAAGGGAACAAAGAAGTATTACGCATTTCACGATAAAAAAACGAAAGGCCGCAAACCATTGTAAATAGTGGGTTTGCGGCCGTTTTTATACCCTCAAACTGTAAAAAACAGGATAATCCATCTCTCACCATCTTAAAATTTAATGATTAATGTGACAAAGCTCCTGTCCCTATGTCACAATTAGTTGATCTTTATGGTATTTTTCTTCTCATTTGCCTTATCAAGATCAATATTCTTCTTGTTCTTTGCATTCTTGGCAGCATCAGCCTGTTTCTGAGCGTAAGCTCTCATAAAGCTGTCCTTCAGCTGATTATTTTCCATAAGCTTAGCCATATTCTCAGCTTTAGGACCATGGAATGCTTTACCCTCCATAAGGAATTCATGAACAACTCCTCTAAAGTCATCCATACTCTTTCCTTCTAAAGCTATTCCCTGTGCAAGTGTTCTCTTACCTCTGTTTGCAAGTATCTGACAGGTTATAACTTCTGTAGCGCGGTCATAGACTTCATTTACATCTGATTCAGTAGCATTTGCATCTAAGCCATCAGGATGATTACCTAAGACGTATCTTGTCAGCGGATCCTTCAGTTCAGGTGCTTTCTTAAATCTTATCTCATAATCCACAGCAAAATCCTTCTGCTGTGCGTCCTTAATCTGCTTCAGGTGTTCTTCAGCAGTTTCTATGATCTTAACACTCTTCTCCTGTATCTCATTCCACTTCTCAAGAGGATACTTATAATTGCCCTTCATTACAGCCTTATAGACTGCATTATTCTCAAGGTCCTTGTTACGCTCTTCCATCTCTGCCTGAGCCGCATCAAGCCTTCTCTCGTATTCACCCTTTACAAGAGGATTAGCTCTGAAGGTTTCCGGTTTAACTACATTTCCCTGAAGTTCCGACTTAAACTCTATTCCTTTATATATTGTTCCAATACTCGGAGAAGGATTTTTCCCTTCAGCCTTTGGTGTATAGAAGCTTCTTGAGAGGATATTCAGTTTATCACATCTCTGATTGATAAACTTCTTCGCATCATCAGCCAGTCCAAGTCTTACCTGACCCTTTCCGGTGATAGGTCCTATGATCCTTCCCTTTCTTGCATTGTAGTAGATATCTGCTGCTTTCTGATACTCAAGCATAGCCTTCTGTATATCATCTACAGTTGCATTCTGATTAGACTTTACATCGGTTTTTGTAATACAAGCATTCAGTGCCTTTACCATATTCTGGTATAGATCACTTCCTTCAACACCGGATCCACCTTCAAAGTTCGCCTTTGGATCATCCTGATATTTCTTGAACAGGTCTCTTACCTTTATAAAGTTTTCATGCAGATCATTTAATTCCATGACATATGCCGTCATATCATCCAGCTGCACCTTAGAATAAGTTATCCTGTTATCCTCAACTTTTTCGAGTTTACCATCGCTACTTAAAGCATAGTTTTCTACAGAAACCTCTTTACCACCCCTTGTAATCTCATTTACAACCTCAGCTTTTATCATAAGATTTCGGTCAGCCTCATCCTCAATAAAAGCATACTTCTCGCCATATAATTCCTCCGGAGTTTTTCCATCAATCTTAATGGTATCCAGATCCGTCTTATTCAGGAATTCAAGCATCTCATCCTTTCCAAGAATAAGCGTTGTAAACTTGTCGAATGCGGAGTTTGTTATCTCCTGAACCTTCTGCCCAGCCTCAGAATTCTTCATTCTGTTATAGCTTTCCTGTGGTGTTATACCTTCTTCAAAAACATGCTCCAGATTAGGAAGAACTATACCATCTTTTGCCGTAGTTCCAATATAGTTCATCATATTGCTCGCGCCTATTTTGACGCTTTCGTTAAAGTCATCTATCAGCATCTGATCCAGAACCATTCTTTGAGGTCTGTAAATTGTTTCAAACCTTTCCTTGTTTTTACCTTCCATGTATTCTATCGAAGAATTCGCATTTAACGAAGGACTGATTGCAGTAACCAGTCTATGCATGGTAGTTCCGGTAAGTCTATAGAATGGAGCCTTGTTCATCTCTTCCATATACTGACCAACTGTTTTTCCTCTGAACATTCCCTGCAGATCACCAAGCAGTTTCCTAAAAAAGGCATGGTTTTTAGCACTGGATTCCATTGCCCTCTTATCTATTCGTCCACTAACTGGCCTGTAAGCATCAGATATCATTCCCGACAAAGAATTCATTCTGGACCACGTCCTTGAGATATCATTATATGCCTTTTTACCTCCGAGAACTTCCGTTGCAACTGCCATGAAATTAGGAGCATACTTCGAAAAGTTCTCGAACTCCTGATTGAAGTTATTGGTCATGTCAGTCAACCCAATAAGAACAGCCTTGTGCTGCTCCACCTGACTTGGATCAGTATAGTCTATATCAGGTATCTTCCAGGCTTTAAGAGTCTCAGTAGCCTCCTTCATCAAATTGACTACATTTGCAATTCTCTTCTTAGTCTCCTCAGGTGAAACCGCCGGCTCTCCAAATACCCTGTTATCATAAAGAAACTGACCAAACTCTTTGAGAGCCTCCTGATATCCAGGATCCTTTCGACTGAAGGTTATAGCCTTATCAGGTGATAGTCCCTTCTTTGCCATAAGAAAGGCACAGAATACTCCAGCTTCTCTGTTTTGGGCCTGTGTATGAAAACGCATTCCTTCAAATAGTTTGCTATAATCGACTCCATTCACACTAAGGGAATGCATATCATCATACATTTCCTTATTTACATATGGTGTGATATTATCCCATTTCTTGTTTACAGCATCACATCGCTCCGGGCTTGTAACCCCATGAGTGTTATATAGATCTTCCGGATGCTCAGCAAAATAAGCAGCGTCCTCTCTCCTTAGCTGCTCACGTTCCGCATCTACAACCTTTTGCTGTTCCTCATCCAGGTCGATCCTCCCTCTCTCCTTAGGTCCATCAGGATTGTTAGGATCCACAGGTACCATAGGAATAGGGAAATTATGTATAAACTCGTACAGACGTTCGTTTACAGGCAGATTGGTAAAAAGATAATTAAGACTTATACTTTCAACTACAGCTTCCAGATTATCCATTCTCTTTGTTTCTGCTTCTGTCCACTGACCCTTCTTTATCCTCTCAAGTGCCTGCTGGTTTTCAGCAGTATCAGCCATATTCTGTTCATTTTGGTATTCATACTTTAGATAGATATACTGTGCTATAAGAGGTCTGGATGCAGACTCCTCCGAAGCATCAATTTTAGTCTTAAGATCACTTAATAACTTTTCAAAATCCTGTTTAACTGCCATTTTAGTCTTCCTTTCTTCTTTTTTTGAGAAATATCTAAAATCATAGTTTTATTGTTATACCGTAATAATAACTTAAGCATAGTAACAAAAGCGCAACAACTACCATTATTATACAAAAAAAGTTAGGAAGTGAAAAGAGTTTCCACATCCTAACCAATTATATTTAAATCCAAGAATCCTACTTATCATGTAATTCAGGATATAAGACGTAACGAAAAAAGAAGCACGATATCCTATATCAAAAAGCACATGGATGATAAAGGCCTGTTTAAGGACTACACAATGCAGTCACTGCTTGATGAACTCGACACAATCG
>CADBMW010000177.1 GCA_902795855.1 uncultured Lachnospiraceae bacterium | reverse complement strand
TTTCATCAGCTTCTGTAATTGCAGCCGGAGCAGCTTCTTCATCAAACTCTGGCATATCATAATTACCGAAGATATCGTCCATGGACATTACAGCACTTCCGAAATCAACTATATTATCCTTAGGAACCTTTAAAGAATCCTTTATAAAAAGTCTGTCAGAGAATCTGTCCTCTGCTGAAATCTTAAGTCTCTTCTGATTTAAAGCTGCAGAGTCTCTCTGCATAATCCTGAGAACCTTAAATGACATATCTCTCATATCAGCATTTACTGATGGATCCTTTGAAAACATTATATCCTTACAGAAATCTATTCCATTCTTATAATAAGTTGCTGCAGTTCCAAGCTCTTCCTCATGAGTTGAAGCTGAATACTTGTCGGAAAGGAATATATCATTGTTCTTTGTATTGATCTTTTTTATGTTATCGATCATTGCCTTTCCTTTTGGATCATCCTTGAATACAGATTTAATATTAAGGATTATTGTATTTCTCCTTGTAAAGAGTCTGGGTACATTATTAGCGTCTATACCTTTTGTCCCATTTTTGTTAATTTTTGCATTTACCTCAGACATGATTTTTTCTCCTTTTATTGCTATATTTCTTTAGTTTTCGAATCATCTGAAGCTATAGTAACATACAAAGCGCAACAAAAGGATAACAAATAATAGGATAATTTTAAAAAATTTTACAATATATAGTTTTTTTTGATTTTTCGCCTGCTCCAAACAAAAAAACCACCTGATTGGTGGTTTTTGTTTGGAGCAGGCGGGAATCGAACCCGCGTCCGAAAGTTTTTCCATTAAGGTGTCTTCCATCACAGTAAGTGATTTGAGATTCCCCCGGCCCAGCGCCCACTTACAAGCTCTAAGCTTCGGTAGCCTGTTATTCTTCCCTGATCTACAGGCTTTGATCCGGAAGTGCTCCGCCTGTTCGATGCCAGTGACCTATGCAGCGGATGACACAGGGCTGACAGCTGCACTTAGGCAGCGAGTGCTAATTTATTATCAGCGTTTATATTTAATAGATGTTTTTACGAGGTCACCCACCTCGGATGGCTGCCCTAATTTCTAAGCCCCCGTCGAAACCAGTACTACCCCTGATTACTCCTCTATTTCTACTGATGTTCCTTCATCAACATTGATATCTCCTGCGTCGATCTCGATGGCATCATCAGTTGAAGCAGCATCTGCATCTGAAGCTGTAGCAACATCCAGATCATTTTTAGTACTTGCGAACATATCACCATATTCGCTTGCCCAATATTTATCAAACCAGTTCATATATTCAAGAGAAGATATGGTAGCTTTCGCTTTCTCTGCCTCTTTCTGCTTATTATATACATACTTTCCAAGAGGAATACCTATGATAGCTCCAATACCCAGCGCTGCGATAAGTACGGCTATAGCCTTCTTTATCTTTTTACGCTTCATTATCTTTGCTCTGTTTTTCTTCTCTTCCTTATATCTATCAACCTTTGCCTGACTCATTTTATCTACCTCTGATCTATTTTTGTTTTATATATGGCAAAAAATCACCTGCAATATAATAAACCAAAACACTGACTAAAATCAACCCTTAATTTATCTTATCTTCATCTTGTAATCTCTCTCAGCCTCACGTCTCTGGTCTTTCTTTGCCAGATCCTGTCTCTTATCGTAGAGTTTTTTACCTCTGGCAAGACCAATTTCCACTTTAACACGGCTGTCTGAGAAATAAACCTTTAAGGGAACCACCGTAAAGCCTTTTTCCTTGGTCTTTCCAATGAGCTTATTTATCTCAGATCTGTGAAGCAGGAGTTTTCGTTTTCTGAGAGGATCTTTGTTGAATATATTTCCTTTTTCATAGGGATTGATATGCATATGAATTATGTAAACCTCGCCCTTATCAATGCTTATATACGCTTCTTTAATACTGCAGTTTCCCTGTCTCAGAGATTTAACCTCAGTACCTACCAGCTCAATTCCCGCTTCATAGGTTTCATCTATGAAAAAATCATGATATGCCTTTTTATTATTTGCTATAAGCTTTTGTCCTTTTTCTTTAGCCATTTTTAATTCCTCATTCTGCAAATTCAAAATCTATGATACGGTCTATCTTATCAGCCTTGATAAGTCTGACTCTGCATTTATCTCCAAGCTTCAAAACCTTGCCGGTAGACTTTCCAACCATTTCGAATTTATCCTCATAATATGTATAGCTGTCATCTGTAAGACCAGCAACTCTTACAGCTCCCTCCACAGTATTTGGAAGCTCCACAAATATATTTTGAGAAGTAAAGCCCGAGATTATTCCTTCAAACTCTTCGCCTATATGTTTTTCCATATATTCGATCTGTTTCAGCTTCACCACATCTCTTTCTGCTTCCACTGCACGTCTTTCCTTATCAGAATTGTCCTGTGCCACGGCAGGAAGCAGCTTATCATAGTGTCTAATACGTTTTTCATTAAGCTCACCATGAAGGCTTTCCTTTATTATCCTGTGTATCTGAAGATCAGGATATCTTCTGATAGGCGATGTGAAATGACAATAATACTTGCAGGCAAGTCCGAAATGTCCTGCACACTCAGTACTATATCTGGCCTGCTGCATGGATCTTAAAGTCATCTTAGTCACCAGAGCCTGGTATGGCTCGCCCTCAATCTGACTTAGCAGCTTCTGGTATTCCTTTGGATGAATATGATCCTTGGATACCTTGAAGTATATACCGAAATTCCTTATAGCATCTCTTAGTATATCCACCTTTTCCTGGACCGGAACCTCATGAACTCTGTATTCAAATGGTATATCAGCCCAGTAAAACTGTTCAGCCACTGTTTCATTAGCCATGAGCATGAAATCCTCTATAAGCTTAGTGGCATCATTTCTGTCATAGGGATGAATGTCTATTGGCATTCCCTCCTCATTAACTATGATCTTTGTCTCGGCCACATCAAAATCGATGGAGCCTCTTTTTTCTCTGGCACTTCTTATAATCCGGGAAAGCTCCAGCATACGTCTGAACATAGGGATAAGCGGCTTATATCTCTCTATCAGAGCGGTGTAGCTTCTATCCGGATCTTCTGGATCCTCTGAATCTGAAGAATCCTTCTTTCCTTCAAGAATAGTGGCCACATCCGTATAGTTCATTCTTTCATTTACATTTATAAGACCTTCCACAATTTCGTGGCTTATAACCTTACCGGTTTCATCTATATCCATCATACAGGACAGAGTAAGCCTGTCCACATCATGATTCAGAGAGCAGATACCATTTGAAAGCTTATGAGGAAGCATAGGTATCACGCTGTCCACCAGATAATTACTGGTTC
>CADBMW010000176.1 GCA_902795855.1 uncultured Lachnospiraceae bacterium | reverse complement strand
GTTAGTATCAGAAATCACAATCCTAAGTATGCTGAAACCATTGAAGCAAAAGATATGATTGGAAATATATATCCGAAGGAGACCTATAAAAATGCGCCAATGAAGGAGTATGAGGTCTATGCAGTAGTAGAAATACCTTATTCAATGGGACTTCAGATGTACTCAGAGTTTAACTGTGACTTTATACTTCCAGAAGATGAGTTCCTAAGTCAGAATGGGGACTGGTGTCCTATGAGAACCCTTATCGATGTAGAGGATTCTAAAGAGAAAAGCTTTGAAGAGTGGCTGGAGAACTATACAACTAAGGTTGATTCAAGTCTGAGCTACAAATCAAAGGACACTATCGTTGCTGAGTATAAGTCATTTGGTGATATGATGGCTCTGGTTGGTTCAGTTGTAAGTGCGATTCTTGGACTTATTGGACTTCTGAACTTCGCAAATACCATCATCACATCTATACTTGTAAGAAGCAGAGAACTTGCTATGCTTGAAGCAGTAGGTATGACAGGAAAGCAGCAGAAGATGAGTCTCATAAAAGAAGGATTTGTATATTTCCTGTGGACAGCTGTTGCATCAACAGTATTTGGAACTATACTTAACTGTACATTGATAAAAGCGCTTGTAGACGGAATTGTAATGTTTAAGTGGCATTTCACACTTATGCCTCTTGCAATTTGTCTTCCAATTCTATGCGTGCTGATTCTGATCATACCGGTTATAGCCTATAACAGTCTCAGCAAGAAGAGTGTGGTGGACAGACTCCGAATAGAGTAGTTTTATTAAATAATGCCATCTTGAAGAGCAGTGTAGATTGTGATAGATTATCAAATGATTGGGAGATTTTTCACATAATATCTATAAATAGTATAATTTTAGAGGGGGAACTGAATGAAGGAAATATCTATCAAAAACATTGAATCAATAAAGATTGGCCAGGTGGAAAACCAGAAGGCTGCTACCGGCTGCACCGTGTTTTTAAGTGAAAATGGAATGCGTGCCGGATTGGATGTGAGAGGAGGAGGCCCGGCATCCCGAGACAGCCAGCTTATGAATCCGCTTATGTCAGCACAGGAAATCCATGGCATTGTACTTTCAGGCGGAAGCGCATTTGGCCTGGGAGCTGCAAATGGTGTCATGAAGTATCTGGAGGAAAAAGGTGTGGGCTTCGATGTAGGTGTGACGAAGGTTCCCCTGGTGGTTCAGGCAGATCTCTTCGACCTTACGGTGGGTGATACATTTACGAGACCTGACCCGGAAATGGGATATCAGGCTGCAGTCTTCGCAGATAAGGAGCAGAACTATAAGGACGGCAGTTTTGGAGCAGGATGCGGCGCCACAGTTGGAAAGATACTGGGAATGGATTATTGCATGAAAACCGGTATAGGAAGCTACGCAGTTCAAATTGGCGATTTCAAGATAGGAGCAGTGGTTGCTGTAAATGCTCTGGGTGATATATATGACTATAAGACAGGAAAGAAGATCGCCGGACTTCTCAGCGAAGATAAGAAAAGCTTCAGAGACACAGTGGAAGTAATGAAGTCAAATCTTCAGGTTGTGGAGAACAAATTCACCGGCAATACAACTCTGGGGGTGGTTATAACCAACGCAGAGTTCAATAAGACTCAGCTCTGTAAGATTGCGGGAATGGCTCACGATGGATATGCAAGATCCATACGACCGGTTCATACTTCGGCAGATGGAGACAGCATCTTTGCGGTATCAGTTGGAAATGTAAAGGTTGATCAGGACCTGGTTGGAACCCTGGCGGCAGATGTGATGAGCGAAGCCATAATCCGTGCTGTCACAAGCGCAGAAGCTGCCTACGGATATCCGGCTTATAATGACATATTGGAGAAATAGAAACTGATGTACCAGGATAAAGAGGGAATCATAATTGGGAACAGATGAAATATGTAAAAAGTTTATATCGGATAAGATACTGGATATAAATCCTCTGGGGAACGGACATATAAATGATACTTTTCTCGTAAAAACAATGGCCCGTGATTATGTGATTCAGAAAGTTCCAAAGGATATAAACATTTCCCATCTTGAATATAATTTTAATCTTTATTCCGAAGTTATGGATAAGTGCGGCCTTTTATATCCAAAATGGATTAGGAATAAGGACGGAAACTTTTATCATATGGATGAGAATGATGGGGCGTGGAGGATGTATCCATATATTGAGTGTGATGCCATAAGCCAGCCTCTGTCAAAGGCTATGCTGTATTCACTTGGACAGGGACTTGCAAAGCTTCACTCTGCTTTTCGGGAGATTACAAAAGACCCCATCCCGGTTTATCCTCATTTACATGATCTTAGGTTTTATTATCAGAAGTATAAGCGGCTGCTGGGGGAAGATGGCAGAGCTTTGCAAGAAAGAATGATGGTAGAGCAGATCGAGAGTTTAAGTGATGGTTTTCTTTCGGTCGATGAGCGGCGTCAATCTATAATACACGCTGACACAAAGCTGACAAATGTTCTATTTAAAGACGGACAGGTAATAGGCTTCATCGATTTCGATACCATAATGCCGGGACCTGCCACATTCGATATAGCAGATGCCATTCGCTCCTGCTGCGTGCAAAATGGAAAGGTGGATAAGGAAGCGAAAGACAGTCTTGTGGAAGGATACCTTAGTTTGACCGATGCAGGTGAGGCTCAGGAATTAACAGATCATCTTCAGCAGGACTATAACAGGCTATGTTTTGAGCTGGCGCTGCGATATTATATAGATGTGATATCGGGTGAAAACTATTTTAAAGATAAAGACCGGACATATAAGCTGGAGCGGGTGAGGACCCTTCTGGATGGTATAACATAACATTAAAGGTTTGTTTCGCAATTTTAAAAATCGATAAGGAATGCGAACCACAAAATTGATGAGGAGGACATATCATGAATGATGCAAAGGAGTTACTAGCTCTTATAGATAAGTCGCCAACGGCATATCATGTTATAGAAAATGCAAAAGAGATTCTTGATGCGGCAGGATTTAAAAGTCTTCAGGAAACGGCAGTTTGGAATCTGAAGGCTGGCGAGAATTATTATGTTTCAAGAAATGATTCATCACTCATAGCATTTTCTGTTCCGAAGACTGATTATAAAGGGTTTAGAATAATAGCAAGCCATAGTGATTCTCCGTGTCCAAAACTAAAGGAGGATTTTGAATACAAAAAAGAGGGTTATGTACGTCTTGATGTTGAAAAGTACGGTGGGATGCTTCTGGCACCCTGGTTTGATCGCCCACTTTCTATAGCAGGAAGAATCCTTGTAAGAGATGATAATGAAATAAAGCCGGTTCTTGTTAATCTGGAAAAGGACGTTGCAGTTATTCCATCACTGGCAATACACATGAACAGAGATGCCAATAGTGGATATTCCTACAGCTTTCAGAAGGATATGCTGCCCATAGTCAGTACGTCAGAAGGAAAGAAGGGGATTATGTCCCTTGTTGCAGAAGCAGCAGGTGTGGAGGAAGGCAGCATACTGGGAAAAGATCTCTTTATGTATATCCGTGAAAAGGGAGTTATCTGGGGAAGCGATGATGAATTTATAGGTTCTTCCAGACTAGACGATCAGGAATGTGTGTGGTGCTCGCTTAAAGGCTTTGTTGAAGCTGAGAATAATGAATATGTCAAAATGCTCTGTATATTTGATAATGAAGAAGTAGGTTCGAGAACTAAACAGGGTGCGGATTCCGACTTCCTGCACAGCCTTATTGACAGAATAAACGATAATCTGGGAAGAAGCCGTGAAGAGTATTATACCGCATATGCAAACAGCTTTATGATTTCGGCGGACAATGCTCATGCACTTCATCCGGCGCATTCGAATAAATACGATCCGATACAAAGTCCGAAGGTGAATAAGGGAATAGTGATAAAGTTCAGTGCGAGACAGAGTTATACAACAGATGGAATATCCGCCGCATATGTAAAGAGAATCTGTGAGGACAGTAATATCCCTTATCAGATATTTGTCAATCATTCGGATGAACCGGGAGGAAGCACTCTGGGTAACATTTCCAATTCTCATGTATCTATAAATACTGCAGACATTGGACTTGCACAGCTTGCAATGCACTCCTCATACGAGGTTGCGGGAATAAAGGATATAGAGTATCTGAGAGAGTTTTCGAAAGCGTTTTTTGAGGAAGGGAATTGTTAGGGAAACGCCAGGATTTAATTTGAAAATAATACGTGAGCTTATAAAACCAGATCTACGACTAGGGTAGGTCTGGTTTTTAAAAAAAAACGTTTTTTCTGAT
>CADBMW010000175.1 GCA_902795855.1 uncultured Lachnospiraceae bacterium | reverse complement strand
TTGAAGGAAGCTGAATATCGCTGAGCTTATCAGTATATGTAGCCTCAAGACTACCAGGTATGATTTCACGATACATAGCAGCTGGAATAACCACCTTGAATAAAGTTATGTTAACCATCATCTCAAGACGTTTTTCTGTTTCATTCCAGTTTCCATCCAGAACCTTTGACCAGTCATAGTTTGTAGTATCCTTAGGTTTGAAGTAGAGACTGAATTCATCACCAGCCAATGCTTTCTCATCTATTATTGTATTTGCATCCTCGCCCCATTCAAATGTTCCATCTGTACGTGAATCTATATATACTTCAGAAAGCTTATTTCCGGTACTACCATATGGCGAAGGCTTGGTAAACTTAGGTATTCCTCTGGCAACCTTGCCGAAGCTCAGTGTAAGAGTTGCTCTAGAAAGATTCTTTCCTGTTACTGTTATAACTGAAGTCTGAACCTCATCATTTGCATATTTAGGAGCTCCGCTTATCACACCATTGTTATTTATGGTAATTCCAACAGGAAGAGGATTTTTAGTACTTTCTACATATTTAACTGAAGCACCTTCTACATCCGAGTCTCCCTCGATGGCTATAACCTTCTTAAGATCGATGCTTGCCATCGCCTTTCCAACCTGTCCCTCAGGAACCTCAAGAGAAGATGGATTAAGAGTTATGCCATCTCCTGAGTTATTCATTGTCACATTTACTATGGCTCTTGATAGAGGCATGGTTCCCTTAAAGCTGCTGGAATCAGTTGCTGTAAGAGGTGTATCCTCAATTGAAACGGAAGCTATATCACCATAGCTATATCCGGCATTAGGTTCACCGAAGGATACTGTAAGGTCTGAACCTGCTTTTACATAAAGGTTATCATCTCCTTCTATGCCACTGGCCACTCCATTTGTTGTGGCACCTGAGAATGCCTGCTGTGGATAATCCACAACCACCGGATAATACAGATTTGCATATGAGCTCTTATAATAGTTTTCAGCCTGAGCACCATAGGTGGTAAGCGGAAGCAGATCAGGAGCCGCTGCCATATATACCGTACCAAGGTAGTAGCAGGAATTAGTATATAAGTACGTCTGTTTAAAGGTTCCGTAATTATATATAGCTCCAATGTTGCTTATTCTTGCGCCAAGCACAAGAGTTCCCTCTTCTTCATTAACTATTGAACCCTGACTAAAGATATCAAGTACTGTTGTATTTATACTACTTACCGGATTAACATTAACCGTACCTTTATTTATCAGCTTCACATAAAGCTTTGTGTAATTGTTAAAGTTCATGGTTCCTTTATTAATGATATCATTACGATCAACACTGCTTGTATTAAACTTTGCGGTGTTCATCACACCCTTTTCTTCATTAATAAGTGTTCCCACAACACTGAATTCATTAGTAGAAACCAGACTTCCCTTATTATCGAGCGTTCCGTACACATTTAGTTTATAAGAAGCTGTAATTTCACCATTATTTTCAGTAACTCCTCTAAGATTCACCTGGCCATTGGCTGAAAGCCTTGCTCCGCTTTCAATAACTATCTCAGCATTTTCAGTCTGTTCTACTGCAGCTACAGTAAGTACCCCCGTATCGCATATTGTAAGCTTACCATTATTAAGAGTTATTCCGTCTGCTTTTACTTCAGCACCGCCGGCAATGGTTACCTTCGTCTCACCTTCTGAATCATTTGGCTTAGAATCAAGATAGAGATGTGAAGTTTCTATATTTTCTTCTATGGTCTGCTCACCCATAAGATGAATGGCTGAACTACATCTCATATATCCGTATCCGTTCAGCCGAGAAAGGCCATCTCCCGTATAACAGAATCCATTATAATATGTTCCCGGACAATCCCAGATAATATTTCTGGCAACAGTACCATATGTCATAGGATACATATTTGAATCATATGCAGAAGCAGTATCATCCATATCAACTAAGATATCATTGATAGTTGTTTTTCTGACCATGGCTGTATTTAAACCATTGGATGTATAACCAATTCCTATATTTCCACTCTTCCAGTCAACTATCAGATTTCCGGCCACATTAGTATCATTTATAAAATACATCTGCGAATATGATTTGAAATTTCCTACTACTGTATAATTAAC
>CADBMW010000174.1 GCA_902795855.1 uncultured Lachnospiraceae bacterium | reverse complement strand
TGAATGTGTTGAATCAGTTCATTCCATAGTAGTAAGTGAAGAAGCAAAGAAGGAAAACAGAACACAGTTCCTTATAGATATTAAGAAGGAGCTTGAGGAGTATGTTAAATAGTCATCCTTGGATGACATTATAACCATAAATGAAATAACAATATTCAGGAGGAATGATCATGATACATCCATCTTATAGTGACCTTATGGGAATAGCTAACGAAGGAGTTGAACCGGGAGAACATCCGGTAGTTAAGAGTCGTTATTCTATAGTACTTGCAACAGCAAAAAGAGCAAGACAGCTTATAGCTGGTAGTGAGCAGCTTGTTGACCTTCCGGAAGGAACCAAGCCTCTTTCAGTGGCTGTTGAAGAGCTGTATGAAGGAAAAATCAGAATACTTGGAGACGACGAGTAATTTACATGTGAAGAAGCGGACAGGCATCTGTTCGCTTTTATTACTGTATTAATAAGGGGGCAATATGAAATTATCAGAGCTTGTTAAAAATATAGATTATGAGATCGTTTGCGGTGATATTGACATTGAGGTAAATGACATTACAAACGATTCCCGCAAGGTCAAAGAGGGAATGCTTTATTTTGCCATCCCTGGTGCAACAGTTGACGGCGCCTATTTTATTCCTGAGGTTATAAGGAAAGGGGCGGCAGTTGTTATAACTGAAAAGAACGAGCATAAGCTTGAAGCAATACTTCAGGATGATATGACTGTTAACGGACAGTTTGAGGAAATCAAAAGTGAGAAGACCACAATCCTGAGAGTAGATAGTGCCAGATATGCCATGGGAATCATCAGTAGTGAATTCTATGGAAATCCTTCCAAAGAGCTTACGGTTATCGGTATAACAGGAACAAAGGGAAAGACTACCACCTCATATATGATTGAAAATATGATGGAGCTGGCTGGTGTAAGAACCGGACTTATAGGAACCATTGAAATATACGATGGAAAGAACAGTCTTCCTGCTGCCAATACAACTCCTGAGTCTATTACCATTCATAAAGCAATGCGTGATATGGTGAAAAATGAAATAGAGTGTGTAGTCATGGAGGTGTCCTCCCAGGGACTTATGCTGGACAGAGTTGCGGGAGTGGATTTCGATTACGGAATCTTCACCAACCTTTCCCCTGATCATATAGGACCTCATGAACATAAGGATTATGAAGATTACAAGGCATGTAAGAAGAAGCTGTTCTCACTTTGCAAGAAGGCTATCTACAACATAGATGATCCGGAAGCTGAGTATATGATGGATGGAAGCACAGCCTTCCCACTTACCTTTGGCGAGAATGAGGATGCGGACTACTGTGCTGCCGGCCACAGACTCTTTATTGAAGATGGTATCATGGGCATAGAATTTGATATAGAAGGAACTCTGGAGGGAACCATAAAGGTGGCACTTCCTGGTGAATTCAGTATTCACAATTCTCTGGCGGCTCTTGTTGTGGCAGACTGCCTGGGTGTCAGCTTCGATGAAATAAAGAGAATCCTTTCTGAGATAAGAGTAAGAGGAAGAGTGGAAATGATTCCTATCTCTGACAAATTTACTCTTATGATAGATTATGCTCATAATGGTATGGCACTGGAGTCACTTCTCCTTGCCATAAAGGAATATAATCCAAAACGTATAGTTACACTTTTCGGATGTGGTGGAAACAGAGCTGCTTCCAGACGATATGAAATGGGTGAGGTGTCAGGAAAATACTCTGACTTCTCCATTATCACCAGTGATAATCCGAGAAATGAAGATCCACAGGCTATCATAGACGATATAAAGATCGGCATGGCTAAGACTGATGGAGAATATATAGATATAATCGACCGTAAGGAAGCTATCAGATACGCCATAATGAATGCAAAAGAGGGCGACGTTATAATCCTTGCGGGAAAAGGCCATGAAGATTATCAGGAAATAAAAGGCAAGAAGTATCACATGGATGAAAGAGACCTGATAAGAGAAGTACTGGAGGAAGAGGATGAAACCCAGATATGCGGATATAATAATAGATATTTCGCATGAAGGACTTGACAGACCTTTCTGTTACAAAATACCTGAAGAGCTTATGGAAGATGTTCAGGTGGGAAGGTGTGTGAAAGTCCCTTTTGGCAAGGGTAACAGACTTAAAAACGGATATGTTATAGGGCTTAAGGATTCCTCCGACTATGATGAAAGCAAGATAAAATCCATAGCAGAAATTTCTGAAAAAACTCTAAGCATTGAGGGTAAGCTTATTCGCCTGGCTCTGTGGCTGAAGGACAGATACAGCTGCACAATGCTGAGTGCATTAAAGACAGTAATGCCGGTGAAGGAAAAAATCAGGGAACGAAAGGGTATAATCGATACCAGAGATATGATCCCGGCATTTCAGCCTATAGATAAGCTGGAAGAAAGCCAGCAGAAGATAGTGGATGATTTCACTAGAAGTGAGGATCCTTTCGTTTGTCTTCTCCATGGTGTCACCGGAAGTGGCAAAACAGAGGTGTATATCCGTATGGCGGAGGAAGTGATAGCAAAGGGAAAGGATGTAATAGTCCTGGTTCCGGAGATAGCACTTACCTATCAGACTGTGGCAAGATTCAGCAGTTATTTTCAGGAAAATATCGCCATACTGAATTCCCAGCTCAGCAAAGGTGAAAAATATCGGGAATTCATAAAAGCAAGAGAGGGAAAGACTCACATAATGATCGGTCCCCGCTCAGCGCTGTTTGCACCATTTCCAAATCTGGGACTGATTATAATAGATGAGGAGCATGACTCTTCCTATAAGAGTGAAAAGTCTCCAAGATATCATGCCAGGGATGTGGCGATAGAAAGAGCAAGGATAGAGGGAGCAAGTGTGGTGCTTGGTTCCGCTACCCCTTCCATAGAAAGCTACTACAAAGCAACCCACGGAATATATAAACTGTATTCCATGACAGAGAGAATATCCGGAGCCCAGCTTCCTGAGGTAAATGTTGTAGACCTTAGAGAAGAACTGAAGGCCGGAAACAGAAGCATTATTTCCCAGGCTTTATATGATAAGCTTACAGAAGCATTTGAAAGAAAAGAGCAGGCCATGCTCTTTATTAATAGAAGAGGATATAATTCCTTCGTGTCCTGCAGAAGCTGCGGTTCTGTTATAAAGTGCAAAAACTGTGATGTATCACTTTCTCTTCACAGGGGCTCAAAACTCATATGTCACTATTGTGGATATACCATTCCCATGCCTGATGGATGCCCTGAATGTAAATCCAGGCTTATAGGCGGCTATGGTACTGGAACTGAAAAGCTGGAGCAGGAAATTAAGAAGCTGTTTCCAGATATAAAAACTCTCAGGATGGATAGAGATACCACCATGAGAAAAGGTGCTCATGGTGAGATAATTAAAAAATTCAGACAGCATGAGGCTGACTGTCTGGTGGGAACTCAGATGATCGTTAAGGGACATGACTTCCCAAGGGTTACTGTAGTGGGAAATATACTGGCAGATCTGAGTCTCTTTGACAGTGACTTCGAATCCTCGGAGAGAACATTTCAGCTGCTGACTCAGGCGGCGGGAAGAGCCGGAAGAGCAGGGCTTCCCGGAAGTGTGGTTATCCAGACCTACCAGCCTGATCATTATGCTATAGAATGTGCCCGGATGCAGGATTATAAAGGATTTTATGAATATGAAAAATCCTATAGAGAGCTGCTGCATTATCCTCCCTTTTATGATCTTATGGCGGTACTGATGGTATCTGAAAAGGAGGAGGCTCTTGAAGCATTTTCTAAAAATCTGGCAGACCGGATAAAGGCGCTGGATATAGTGGATGATGCCATGAGCGTGACGGGGCCGGCCCAGGCAAGCATTTACAGAATAAATAATGTATATCGCAGGGTAATATATGTTAAATGTAAAAGTGACGGAAACATTGTAAATATACAAAGAGAGTGCCAGAAACTGGTGGATGATATGACCGGTGGTGCAGGGGGAGACATAGATGTACAGTTTGATATCAACCCCGGCCAGATTCTTTAGGATAGAAAGTAAAGGAGTATTAAAAAATGGCAATTAGAAATATCAGAGAAGATGGAGATGATATACTGAGAAAGGTTTGTAAGCCTGTTGAAAAAATGACAGACAGACTCAGCACACTCATAGATGATATGTTTGATACCATGTATGAGGCAAATGGCGTAGGCCTTGCTGCACCTCAGGTTGGTGTTCTCAGAAGAATTGTTGTAATTGATGTAATGGACGGAAATCCACTGGTGCTTGTAAATCCTGAAATCGTTGAGACAGAGGGTGAGCAGACCGGAGCAGAGGGATGCCTCAGTCTTCCCGGACTTCAGGGAGATGTTACCAGACCTGCCAGAGTTGTGGTAAAGGCTCTGGACAGAAATATGGAAGAGATTACAGTTGAAGGTGAGGAGCTTCTTGCCAGAGCACTGTGTCATGAGATAGATCATCTGGATGGTATCCTTTATAAGGATCTTGCCATTGACGGACTCTATAAGGTTGAGCCGGTTCCTGCAGAGGAATATGATGATGAATATGACGATGAAGAGTTTGAAGAAGAGTAGAAAAGGTTACGGGAGAAGACAATGAAAGTAGTATATATGGGTACCCCGGATTTTGCGGTAAAGCCACTTCTGAAAATACATGAGGCAGGACATGAGATCCTGGGAGTGTATACACAGCCGGACAGACAAAAGGGACGTGGAAAGAAATTCCTTCCTTCTGATGTTAAGGTGGCTGCTGAGGGACTGGGGCTGGAAATATTTCAGCCGGAAAAACTGAGAGATGCTTCTGAAGTGGAAAGACTTAAAGGCATGAACCCGGACATCATTGTGGTGGCAGCATATGGTCAGATACTTTCAGAGGATATTCTTAATATACCTAAATATGGATGCATAAATATTCATGCATCACTGCTTCCGAAATATAGAGGCGCATCACCTATTGAGGCCAGCATTTTAAATGGTGATGAGAAAACCGGAATTACCATTATGTATATGGCAAAGGGACTGGATACGGGAGATATAATCAGCCAGGCCGAGATCGAGATAGGAAAGCATAATACTGAAAGTCTTACAGCCGCACTGTCAGAGATAGGAGCGGATCTTGTGGTTAGGACCATGGATGACATTCAGGCCGGAAACGCAAAGAGAATTCCCCAGAAGGATGAGGAAAGCTCTTACTCCGGAAAGCTGGATAAGGCTATGGGAAGGATGGTATTTGAAGAGGATGCTGCAAAGCTGGAGCGACTCATAAGAGGACTTTATCCATGGCCATGTGCTTTTACGGAAATAGAAGGAAAGTCGGTCAAAATTCTGGATGC
>CADBMW010000173.1 GCA_902795855.1 uncultured Lachnospiraceae bacterium | reverse complement strand
CCATTTTCAGTTCTCGCATTTCTTATTAGTTCTTTTATCTCCATATGTCCGACCTCCATCTATAGGGAGATTACAATAATTCATCATTTTTGTCTGTCAAAAGGCTTTTACATGGCCATTTTTCTTATGTCAAAATGCATTTTCAAGTTTCTTTAATTCCTCCAAGGCGGATTCAGCATCATAAAATAGAATTCCAGTCCCACCACATTGTTCCCATTCTGTAATATTAAGAGCATAATCATCTATTAATATGCAATCCTTACCAGAACAATAATCAGGTTTATCTTCACGCCATACAATATTTACTACTACATCCTTAGATAACAGTCTCCTAACCCAATTAATCTTATCTTCTCCTGCAGTAATGATATCTCTGCGAGGTTTAGGGATTCCTGTAAGAATTTCACACCTATCTCCATATTTACCATATACATAATCAAATAATTCTTTAGTCCCTGGAATCAGTTCAAGCTTATCATAGAAATGCCCTGCTTCACGAACCTTACTCCACAGTTCATCATCATATCCAACTGGCTGATCTTCACTTTGAGGTAACGGATCCATACTGCAAAGTTCTCTGACACCCCTGTCGAAATCAGCAAGGACACCATCCATATCAAAATATATTTTTGTTATTTTCATGTAAAATTCATCTCCAACAATCATTTTCTATTCATCGATCACGATACTTTTTGGAACATGATCTACAAGCATAATTACCATTTATATAATCATAATATCCGCCCTTCATCTCTTTTCCACAATATCCACAAGTATAAACCTGATCAGAAGAGCTGCTAGTAGAACCTCCTGAGATTCCTGCTATGGAAATACCCGCAAAAAGTGTAACAATACCACATATAATAATTATAATTCCAGCTATCACATATGTCTTAATCGAAAAAGTATTATTTGACACTTTAGCTCGTGCTTCAGCAAGCTTATTAGCATTAGCAATATATAAGCCGCCAAACACACACATAATGATACCTATAACAATAAACATGATCTTCTCCCTTCTCTCCCTCTTTAATAACAAACTTTTGAATACTATAATATACCAATTAAAACGAATTAATTCTCAAAATCATCTTAAACACCTGATTTGTTTGGTTCAACAGATATCTTTACATATAACAACCCTTTTTTGCACCTTTTGGATCTTGTTGAAAGCGGAATTACTTCTACCACTTCCGCAACAGCATCTATCAACTCTTCATCTAACGGATCCGCTAACACTTCTGCTGCATCCCAAGGTAAATATCCCATTGTATTGTTGTTCCACCTTACATCAATAGAATTAGGATCAAATTCACTGTCAGGTTCTCTAAATAAAGTCAGTTTTTCACCTACCTTTATTATCTCTATTCGATCATTTCGCCCCTCAAACTGAGTTGCTTGAAGCTCAAACCTACCGCCCAGCTCATCTAATTTTTTACGCACCATTTCTGCACATTTATTTTTTTCTTCAAAACTATGATTATTATCTTCTGTAGATTCAGACAGAAATGGCGACTCATATTTAATATCAAAACCTTTTAATAGCATCTCAACCAAACTGTTGTATCCACGTTTAGCAGCATCATCAATCAGTCTTTTTATTTCTTCTTGTTTTATTTCAACATTTGGAATTTCTTTTGTAGTTTCTTTTGTACCAAGTCCCTCTATTCCTCCATTGTCCTCTAAAATACCTTCACAAAGATAATAAAATTCCTCGCCTTCTGGATAATAATCCCCCCATTCTATCGGTATACCCTGTTTTTTAGCGGCAGCTTCACATTCATCTTTTATTAAGTCATATGCACTTTGACCAAAAACTTCATTTCCATCATAGCAATAATTCTTTTCTCCTACGAAAACTATATTTGCTTTAGGATCATATATTTCTTCATACCTTGTATAGTAATCACTTGTATTATTTCCTTCTTCACTTTCATAGAAAATTGTGGTGCCTTCAAACAATCTATTTACTATTGTATATATTTCTACTGGTGTAAATCCACTATTATCACATCCAAGTTCAGCATCCCTAAACTTTGAATTTATTATTCCAGCTTCAGATCCGTGAAGGTCATCAAAATCAACTCCCATACATTCCAACAACTTTCTTACCTGCTTTGCATTTTTCTT
>CADBMW010000172.1 GCA_902795855.1 uncultured Lachnospiraceae bacterium | reverse complement strand
TGTTTTAGAACAAAGGGGGATTAGCCATGAAATATAGTTTTGATACATATAGACTATATCAAAGTGAAAAGAGGTTTTCTTATTTACTCAGAATCAAGGTAACCATGAAGGAAGAGGTTGACTGCAGGGTGCTTGAATCGGCTGTGAATACTGCGATTAAAAGGTATCCATATCTTGCGGTAAGGGTTATAACGCAGCCGGATGGAGCTTATGATTTCCTTCCCAATGATGAGAAGGTTGTGGTTATAAAAACCAGCGCTAACATGCCAAATCTGGGAGAAGAAAAGGTTAACAGGCATCTGGTTTTCCTGGATTATGAGGGAAGAGATATTTATTTCAATATCAGTCATTCTCTTTGTGGTGGTCATGGCTCTTTTCCATTTATTATGACTACTATCTATCAGTATGTTAAGGAAAAGTATAATGTTGAACCTTATGCGCCTGCTATTCGTAAACCTGATAGTCCGCTTTTGGAAAATGAAATGGCTGAACCTACTGTTGATATGCTTCCTAATAAACCTTCTGCTTATAAATATAAAGGCAAAAAACCAACATTGATGGCGATGGATTATATGAATGGATTGCTAAATCCATTTAAGAGAAAACCAAATTATATGGAGTTTGCGTTCAGACAAAAGGATATAATGGAATTTGCCCATCAAAATGATTTTAGCGTTGTTTCTGTATTTATTGTACTTATGGCTAAGGCTCTGGATAAGGTGCTGCCGGAAAAATGTAAGGTTATCGGTGCAGAGACTGCAAACTGCCCGCTTGAGCAGATGGGGATAGGAAATGCTCATGTTGATCTTCTGACGCACATTTTTATTGACTATGACAGGGAGATACTCAGTAGAGAAATGGATTTCCTTGGAACTATGACGCGTGGAAATATCATCCTGCAGAAGGATTTAAATACCTGTCAGGACGAGATAAGAAAGGTTATTAAGTTGTATGAAGAAACGGAGAAAATAACCGGAAAAAAGAATAAAATAAAATATATTGAAGAAAACAATCTCAGCAAAGGAAAGGATGCCAGACATGGTACATTTCTGTGTAACTATACCGGCAGAATGGACTGGGGTGAGGTTGGAAAATATGTAGAGTCATATGTAGCGATAATTGAGGGACATCTGACTATGGAGGTTACATCCATTGATAACAGGATTTTCCTGAGTATTATGTACCTGATAGATGGAAGCAAATATACAAAAGCTTTCATTGAGGTTTTGGACGAGCTGTCTATTCCGTATAGAGCAAAGGGACCATTCCCGAAGAATTTAGGGAAACATCATGTGGATTGAAGTAATGCTTCATGGTAAAATGATTGTTATTGTTTATTATGGAGTAGCTGGAGGAATATTATGAAAAAACTGAGTGTTATAGTTTGCTGCCTGGCATTTATGCTTGTCCTGGGAGGCTGTGGAAAGGAAGCTGTGAATGTCAGGACGGAAGAAGAGGTTAAAACAACAGAGGCCACAACCGAGGAGAAAAACAAGACTGAAGAAGCTTCTGAATCTAAAAAGAACGAAGATGACGCTGATGAGGATGAATCCGATCTCAGTAAATCTGAGGATTCAAAACCGGTTGATGTTGACGAGTTAAAGGAAAAGGGTTATTCTCTGATATCGGACCATGATTATGTTGTAATCGGCAGCAAGTTTGCGCTGGAATGGGATGATACTATTTCAGTAAAGGATGAAGGAGAATTCACCGGTGTATCTCATAACTACGGGGAAAAGACTACTACAAATGAGTATACAGGAAGCTTTGGAGCTCCTTCAGAGGTAGAAAACAGAGTATACAGTATTGATATAGAAGAATCTGAGTATAGCTACTGGAAGCAAGGGACATCGGCTGTTCTCTATGATATTGGGACTCCAATCCATGTGGTACCGGATACTGTGAAACAATATGTTCGAAGCGGTCTATACGCATCTATCCTGGACTCTGATTACCTGCCTTGCCAGCTTCTATACAATGACGATGATGATTCTGTTTATGCAGATGCTGATTATATCGATACTCTGGATGTTCCTGCCGGAAGAAAAAATGTTCCTGATTCTGAGGATGCTTCAGAGGGTTCGGATGTATCCGCCTCCGGAGCTGTTACCTCGCCATTCTATGGAATATGGTGTTACGGATCAAAGACTGAAGCTGATGCAAATTCCTTTGCTGCGTCGGTGATAGATAAAGGCTTTGATGGAAGAGTGTTTGTAACTACAGACTGGAGTAACCTTAATAGCGAGAAATATTATGTGGTTACTGCAGGTATATATAGTACTGAGGAAGATGCTAAAGCAGCCCTGGCAGGCGTTCAGTCAGCCGGTTACTCAGATGCATATGTGAAGTATTCAGGAGATTATCAGAATTGATAAAGCCTTAAATTAAGGAGGACCACATTTGTGAAGAAATTAAAAGCAAATGGAAATATGAACGAAAGAATAGATAATGTTCTTTATAAATTTCGTTCCAGAATGAAATCATATCCGCCTGGGATGTGTCCTATATCACTTTATAGATCACTTCTTCAGATTTCCATGAACCAGTCCTGTGGTAAATGTGTACCCTGCAGGGATGGTCTTGTTGAGGTGGACCGAATGCTTCAAAGTATTCTGAATGGTTCAGCTGACGAAGAAGTTGTTGGAAAAATGAGAAAGCTGGCTCAGATGATTGCTGAAACCTCTGACTGTGCAGTTGGTATTTCTGCAGCCCATCTGATACTGGACAGTCTGGAGCAGTTTGCAGATGAGTATGAGAGCCACGTAAAGGAACACCGCTGTATTACAAATGTAAAGCAGACTATTCCCTGCGTGACACTTTGTCCTGCTCATGTAGATATTCCGGGTTATATTGCTCTTATAAAAGAGGAGGATTACTCTGGAGCTGTACGTCTGATCCGCAAGCGTAATCCATTTCCAACTGCCTGCGCCTATGTCTGTGAACATCCCTGCGAATCAAAGTGTCGTCGTGCCCTGGTGGATGATCCTATAAATATTCGTGGACTTAAGAAATATGCTGTAGACATGGCTCATGCAGAGCTGGTGGATAATCCGGTGAAAAATGTTTCCACCGGAAAGAAGATTTCCATCATTGGAGCTGGCCCGGCTGGACTTACAGCGGCCTATTATCTTGCTCTAATGGGACATCTGGTTGAAATATATGATGAGCATGAAGAACCGGGTGGAATGCTTCGCTATGGTATTCCTGACTATCGTCTTCCGAAGGAAGAACTGGACAGAGATATAAAGGCCATCCTTGCTGCCGGAGATATTGTGTTCCATGGAAATACAAAGGTAGGAAAGGATATTTCATTTGAAGAAATACGTCAGAGTTCCGATGCGGTTTATCTTGGACTTGGTGCGCAGATAGGAAATCGTATGCCGGTAAATGGTGTGGATTCCGAAAATGTTATACCTGCGGCAGATTTTCTTCAGCTTGTTTCTGAAGGCAAAATGACTGACCTTTCAGGAAAAAGAGTTGCCCTTATCGGCGGTGGAAATGTGGCTATGGATGCTGCCAGAACAGCAGTAAGACTGAAGGCAGAGACGGTACACCTTTTCACAAGAAAAAGAGATGACTATACTGCGGTTGATGAAGAAATGATAGGAGCTATGCAGGAGGGAGTTCGCTTCAGAACCCTGCTCAGCTTTTTGAATATAGAATCTGATAAGGAAACCAACAGTGTAAAGGCTATATGGCTTCAGCCTGAAATCGTAGGAGCTTATGATGAATACGGAAGAGTTATGACCGAGCATTCATCAAACTATCCTTACAGATTCCTTTGTGATTATCTGATACTGGCTGTGGGACAAAGTACCGATACGGCGTCCTTCGAGGCTGCCGGAGTTCCTACTGAAAGGGGAAGAATCTTAGCTGACGATGAATGTATGGTTACCGGCATGGATGGAGTGTTCTCCGGCGGTGACTGTGTAACCGGTCCATCAACAGCCATAAATGCTATAGCAGCGGGACAGGTGGCTGCTTATAACATAGATGAATATCTGGGATATCATCATAAAGTAAATGTAGATGTAGAAATTCCTGTTGCGCTTCCTAACCCATGTATTCCTACGGGTAGAGCAGAAATAGAGATGAAGGATTCTTATGAAAGAAAAGAAAACTTTGATCCTATAGAGCTTCCTATGACCTATGAAGAGGCAATGAGAGAATCAGGACGCTGCCTGAGATGTGATCATTACGGCTGCGGTGCTTTGAAGGGAGGTCGTGGAGATGAGTGATAAGATCAAGGTTGTTATAAATGATATAGATATTGTAGTTGAGAAGGGAACCACCATCCTTGATGCTGCCCTTCAAAATGATATAGAAATACCTACTCTGTGTTATCTTGTCGGTGTTTCAGATGTGGGAATGTGCCGTCTTTGTATGGTGGAGGTGGAAGGCTACGAAAGTATGCTTCCTGCATGCCGCTCCAAATGTGTGGATGGCATGGTGATCACCACAGAAAGCGACAAGCTGACTGAATATCGTAGAGAAATACTAAATATGCTTCTGGCTAATCATAAGCTTCAATGTATGAATTGTCCGGCAAATGGTAACTGCAAGCTTCAGTATTTCAGTAATCAATACAAGGCTGACAAGTCTGTTTATCTTGGTTCAGGACTTGAGCTTGGTAAATCCCCTACGGCTATTGCAGATGACAATCCTTACATCAGCTTTGATTCTGAAAAATGTATTCAGTGTCAGCGCTGTGTAAATGTGTGTCATAACATTTCCTGCAATGGTGTTCTTGTGGGAGAGAGAATCGGAAATAAAACAAAAATACTTCCTGCCTTTGGTAAGGATTATAAGACCAATGGATGTGAGTCCTGCGGTAACTGTACCAGTGTCTGTCCTACTGGAGCCCTGTTCCTTAAGAGGAAAAAAGAATACAGAAACTGGGAAGTTACAAGAGTTCAGACCACCTGTCCTCACTGTGCTACAGGATGTCAGTTTGATTTCATCCTTAAGGGAAATAAAATAGTGGATGTTGGAATCGTGGATGGTCCTGCAAATCACCGCAGATTATGTGTTAAAGGACGTTCTGGAAGCTTTGATTTTGTATATTCCAAGGATCGTCTCACTAAACCACTGATCAAAAATCGTGAAACGGGAGAGTTCAGAGAAGCTTCCTGGTATGAGGCTATTTCCTATACTGCAAAACGTTTTATGGAAATAAAGGAGCAGTATGGTGGAGAAGCTCTTGCAGGCTTTGCCTGTTCCAGATCCTCCAATGAAGATATATATATGGTTCAGAAGATGGTAAGAACCTGCTTCGGATCAAATAATACTGATAACTGTGCCAGAGTATGTCATTCGGCCACAGTTGCAGGTCTGGCAAAAACTCTGGGCTCAGGTGCCATGACAAATCCTATTTCCGATATCACTAAAGACGTAGACTGCATCCTTCTGGTGGGATCAAATCCGGAAGAGGCTCATCCTGTTGTGGGAATGAGAATCAGAAAGGCTGTTAAAAACGGAACCCGTCTTATAGTTGTGGATCCTCGTGATATCGGACTTACAAAAATGGCTGATATTCACCTGAAACTCAGACCGGGTACAAATGTTGCCTTTGCAAATGGTATGATGCATGTCATGATCAAGGAAGATCTGATAGATCATGATTATATAGAGAACTTCACAGAAGGCTTTGAAGAACTGAAAAAGCTGGTGGAGGATTATACTCCTGAAAAGGTGGCCGAGATATGTCATATAGATCCTGATAATCTGATAGAGGCTGCCAGAATGTATGCTACAGCCAAGAAGGCGCCTATTATCTATTGTCTCGGTGTAACAGAGCATTCCAGTGGAACCGAGGGTGTTATGAGCCTTTCCAATATTGCAGCTATATGCGGTAAGATCGGAAAGAGCGGCTGTGGTGTAAATCCTCTTCGTGGACAGAATAATGTTCAGGGCGCCTGTGACATGGGAGCGATACCAACTGATTATCCCGGATATCAGAAGGTTGATAATCCTGAGGTTCAGAAGAAATTTGAAGAAGCCTGGGGAACAAAGCTTAGTCCGAAGCCGGGACTTAAGGCTACCGACGTATTCCCTGCGGCTGTTGAAGGAAAGATAAAAGGTCTTTATATATGCGGCGAGGATCCTATAGTTACAGATCCGGATACTCATCATATAGAGAAGGCGCTGGAGAGCCTTGATTTCCTTGTGGTTCAGGAGCTCTTCATGACTAAGACTGCCCAGTATGCAGATGTGGTTCTTCCGGGAATTAGTTATGCAGAAAAGGAAGGAACCTTTACTAATACTGAAAGGCGTGTTCAGAGAATCAGAAAAGCTGCATCTCTTCGTGGAGATATGAGACCTGATACAGACATCCTGATAGACCTGATGAATGCCATGGGATATCAGCAGCCATTTATGACTCCTGCCCAGATAATGGATGAGATAGCAGAGGTTACTCCAAGCTTTCATGGTATCAGTCATGAAAGACTGGACAGAGAAGGCGGCATACAATGGCCTTGTCCTGATAAGTCTCACCCGGGTACTCCTATCATGCATGTGGGAAAGCCTGTAAGAGGAAGAGTACTTCTTTATCCGGCTGCATTCAGAGAGTCCATGGAACTTCCTGATGAGGATTATCCATTCATTCTCACCACCGGTCGTATTCTGTATCATTACAATAATGCGGCTATGACCGGTCGTTCTCAGGGACTGGTTGATATTGCCGGCGAAGGATTTATCGAAATAAACTATAAGGATGCCGACAGACTAGGCATCGAAAACGGGGAGCGGATCAAAGTCAGCAGCAGAAGAGGTGAGATTACCGCTACGGCTCATGTTGGAAGAAAGGTATCTGAAGGTGAGACCTGGATGCCATTCCATTTTGAGGATTCACCGGTAAATATTCTCACAAATGCAGCTCTTGATGAGTTTGCCCGTATACCTGAGTACAAAGTATGTGCGGTTCAGATTGCTAAACAGTAAAGCAGTAACATAGGAGGCTAAAAAACTTATATGATTACATTTATTATAGGAATCGTTATATTAATCACAGGGGGCGTTTTATATGGAAGGCTTTGTGAAAGGGTTATAAAGCCTACCGATAACGCAACTCCTGCAACAACTATGCGAGACGATGTAGATTTTGTCCCCATGAAGAAATGGAAGAACAGTCTCATAGAGCTGCTTAATATAGCAGGAACGGGACCAATACTCGGACCGATTCAGGGAATTCTCTTTGGCCCCATAGCATTTATAACAATTCCTATAGGCTGTGTATTAGGCGGGGCATTTCATGATTATATGGTAGGAATGATATCGGTCAGAAATAACGGAGATCAGACTCCAGGCCTTGTAAGGAGGTTTCTGGGAAATTATATCTATCATATCTATCAGATTTTTGTATGCATGCTGATGCTTTTAGTTGCAGTTGTTTTTACATATATGCCTGGAGACCTTTTTGTTTCCTCGGTTCTGAACCAGGATGCACATTTGTCCAATCCGGTAATATGGGTAGTTTATGGTGTTATTTTCGGATATTATATTCTGGCTACTCTATTTCCTATAGATAAAATAATAGGAAAGATATATCCCTTCTTTGGAGCGATACTTCTGATTTCTGCTGTGGGAGTCTTTGCTGGACTTTTTATTCATGGTTATCCTTTATGTGAAATCTGGCAGGCAGCTCCGGCAGTATTTCCTTATGAGAAGCATTTTCTGCCTCTGTTTTTTGTCACGGTTACATGTGGTATCTGCTCAGGATTCCATTCAACCCAGGCAACCATCGTTTCAAGAACCATTGAAAACGAGCATGAGGGCAGAACTACCTTCTACGATATGATGATTGCCGAAGGCTTTATAGCCATGACCTGGGCGGCGGCAGCTATGGGTGCTGTCAGACTGGGGCTTGTTAATTATCAAGATCTGTCACAGGCTCCTGTATCTGTAGTTGGAGTTGTTTCAAAAAACATGCTGGGACATATAGGTGGACTGATTGCCATCATAGGAGTTATAGTGCTTCCTATTACCTCTGGTGATACAGCCCTCAGATCCCTGAGAATGATGGTTGGAGATGCTCTTCATATAGATCAGACTAAGAAAAGACATTCCCTTGCTATTGCCTTATGTATTTTTGCGCTGGTTTCCCTGCTTCTTATGTGGGCAAAACATGATCCGGAAGGCTTCAATGTTATATGGAGATATTTCTCCTGGGCAAATGAAACCACTGTGGTATTTGTACTTACTATGGTTGCAGTATATATGAAGAGAAATAACATGCCATATATGATGGCTATTATTCCGGCTGCGTTCTATTTGTTTATAATTTCCGGATATATTCTGCATGCTCAAATCGGTTTTCACCTGCCCTGGAATATAAGTACAATTTTTGCTGTTACATTTAGTGTTATATATGTTATTATAGTGATTCTCCGGACTAAGACGAATATTTTCAGCAAAAAAGAGAAACGAAAGAAATAACCAAAGGGAAAAATTATGGCTTCTACTAATAATAATGAAATATATGACAGATATAGAAAAAACAGACCTGTAGATATAGTAAATACAGTTTATCTTCTTTTTATAAATAGCATCTATACTTTTTACATGCATAACAAGTATTTTGATATAACCGGTACGAGAGGTAAGGTTTTTACCTACGGTACTTTGTTTTATATCATTCTTATAGCTGTGGCTTTTATGCTGGAGATTGTTCTTCTCCGGTTTTATCAGGATCCTGATCCCATTATTTACAAGGATAGCAAAGTAGTGGCTATGCCAGAGCTGTGGATGACCATGTTTTTTATTGCAAATCTTTTTGCATTCTTCATGTCACCGGATAAACAGGGCTCCTGGTCAGGAACCACCGGAAGGTATTTTGGCCTTTCACTGATATTAGTTTTAACATTGATGTTTATATTCTTATGCAGAGAAACTCTGGTAAGTGAACTGGTTTATATATGCCTGTTTTTATTTTCAAATTTTGCTTATGTATTGGCCGGACTGCAGCATTTTGGATTTGATCCATTTGCGCTGAGGGAGCGGGTTAAGCCAAAGCAGAAGGAAATGTTTATTTCACTTTTCGGAAATATCAATACCTATGGCTCATACATTTGTATGGCTCTGCCTATTTTTGCGGCAGTATTTATCTTCAGTAAAAAGATTATCTGGAGAGTTTTGGCAGGTATCAGTCTTGTTATTACAGGAATGGCCATAATCCCGGCTAAGAGTGATAATGTATATCTGGGATTGGGTGTGGCATTTATCCTTCTGTTTTATATAGCAATCCTGAATAAGGATTTTACAGAATACATATTTGCGGTGCTGCTGCTGGTTTCGGGACTGGAAATCATGGCTATTCTGAATACAGTTTATAAAGGAAGCCAGAAGCATATAAATGGTATAGCCGAGGTGGTGGAGAATCCGAAGGTTATGCTGATAATACTTATAGCAGTTTTGATTGTCCTTATTCTTTCTATGATATTCAGATTCTCAAATTATGAGAAATATAAAAAGGTACAGGGTAAAACCTTCCTTCTGGTCTTTTCGGTGTTTTTTTTCTGTTCTATCGTAGGGGTTACCATTTGGGGAATCAAAACGAAGAATTCCATGTTTGTATTTAATGATGAGTGGGGAACCTACAGAGGATATATCTGGAGAAGAGGAGTGAGTCTTTT
>CADBMW010000171.1 GCA_902795855.1 uncultured Lachnospiraceae bacterium | reverse complement strand
GCCGGCAGTGTATGTGTACGATTTATCTGAATTATAGTTTCGATTATTCGCTGCTTTACACTTTCCAGTCCGTAGAGTTCCTCATCCAGGATCCGTCTTGCCTCCACCGGATCTATAGGTTGAAAGTCGGTATTCTTCCACTGTATACTGAGCATGATTGAAAGTGCCCTCTGCGCATGTCTTCTCTCTTCCGGCGTTACTTCAGAAGATTTCGCAACAGCAAGATTACGTCTTGCCCAAAGTCTTATATTATCCGGAAGGGTACTTCCCGCACACATAAGATAATCTGTTATGCTCTGAATACTTGTAAGCCTCATATCATCAGCATCATCTATCTCATCCGGATCAACTGTTTCTTCAGATGGTGCATCACTTTGAAGAAGGCGGTCAATCATAAACTGAAGAAATCCATTTTCACCAGATAGCTTTGAACCTCTTACAGCCACTCCGGTTTCAAGAATCTTGTATACTGCATAGCCTCTCTCTGTTGTCTGCCCTGAGAGACGAACCATTATGTGATTCTCTCCAAGCCACTTTAGAAGATTCTCAAACCTGGCATCAATTTCAATAATGTTATGGGATGACTTTTCTTCTGTGTCATAAATAAAAGCCGATCCTACAGTGGGAGCTTCAAACATACCATTTGAATGATGAACAAGCTTAGAACCGCTGTCTTCAAGGATCATTATGGGATGCTCGGTGCTGGTGGTTCTCTCACTTGAATAAACCATCTTATAGTTTCTCTCAGCCTTTACTGTTTCTTCCTTCTTCTCATTAAAATCAAATACAGGCATGTAAATATTCTCCTCTCAAGGTGATCTGTCTATAACACAATATCTATGTTAGTTTCACATACTAGTATAATAAACAACCTTCACATATTTTACAATATGTATTCTTTAGTTCATGGGCAAACTGTTTTCTTTGTAGCTATTTTTCTGCCACTACATATTCACCATTCCTGTAACCAGAATGAGTCTTTCCTACTGTGAAACCTGCTTTCTTCATTTCACTGAGCAAGGTATGCATATAGAATCCATGTGTAACCACCAGACAGTCTTTGTTTTCTTTTCTAAGAATCATCGCAAAACGTCTTGCTCTTTCTCTTGTCTCTCTTCGTCCCTCAGCCTGCCTGGGACTATTAAAAAACCACTGCAGTCTTCCTGAAATATTCCAAAACCACAAAGGAAGTCTAAGCTTTGTATCCACACTGGAACGAAGTGGAACCTCATTTATCAGCTCTGTTCGTTTGCAGCTCCCATTAACGTTCAGATTCTCCACCGTATCCCGGGTTCTCGAAAGTCCACTTATTATTATGCTCTGATACTCAATGTCAGGAACGCTATACTTTTTTTCCATTATGGGAGCATCATCATATTCGCTGCAGGCCTGATCAAATTCCTCTGATGTATACCACTTATTCCAAGTATAATTTACCTTCCCATGTCTGATGATTACTATCTTCATATTTCATTTCTCTATAGGTATTTCTTAGTAATGTTCTATAATTGCTTTATTTCAAGAATGATAATACACCAAAAATAGCAGCAAATGCGCAACTTACATTCCTGGTGATTTTATAAACTTAGGTGGTTTAAGTTCCGGATGATTCTTATAAAGTGCCTCATTATATGTCTTGAACATTTTCTTTGACTGAGCAAGATCCGGAGCTGCCACACCTGCTATCTTATAATTATCCGTCTCTATAATTGTTTTCTTGTAGCCATTATAGAAATCATTAAATGTATCATTCTTAAGTATGTTGTCTACAGCTTTATAAAAAGGTCTTACCTCTATATGCTGTAAATCTTCTAATAATCCCAGGGTAGTCTGATCAACCTTCGCACCTTTATTTTTCTTGGCTTTTTCTACCGTATCAAGGCATCTTGCTTTAGTAATGACCATATCAGAGGCTATGGCTCTTTTATGCAGTTCCTCATCGCTTAGTTCAATTTTTGTTTTTGTATAATCTTCTATTTCTTTTTTAAACTGCTCTCTTTCTTCAGGTTTTATACCGAAGATTCCATAACCGAGAATCATTTCATATTTTATAGTATAGTAGGTTTTATCCCTATCATTTGATGCACTTAATTTATCAAAAGCCTCCTTAATCATGTACCTTGTTCTGCTAACATGATTCTTATAAATGTTATCGTCGAATGCCAAAACGGAATTCACATAGTCCTCATTTTTTGAAATCATTAAATCATTCTGACTAGCTTTATCAATGCACTTACTATATTTACTTTTGATTTCATTATATTCTTTACGGCTGACATCCAGTTTATCGAACTTTTCAAGCTGCTGTGATAAGAAATCACGGCACTTTATGGCATCCCTGAATCTTCGTTCTTCTCTGGTTAATTCGTGGGGTTCTTCATTAAGCATCCACTCTTCGCCAGTTTTCTCGAAATGCTTATTATACTTGTAGTAAATATATTCATTTACACTTTCAAGAGTTTCTACTATTTTCTTCTTGATATCCATCAAGGATTTAACATGGCCTTTTGAAGTATCAACTTCGCTGCCACATACAGGACCTGTAAAGCTGCAAAATGCAGTATTAAGAGCCTTCATAGCCCTGTGCATTTCATCATACTTTGGAGAGCTTCCACCAAAACGGGTATCTTTGTTCAGATTAGCTATAAGACTGCTCATTTCTCCCACACTGCCAACAGTGTAGTCATATACAGCTTTATCATAATTATTCTTTGCATTACTGTGATACTGTACATAGTTACCAGCTGAATAGATTTTGCCGTTAACTCTGTCAAAAAGATTTTGATTTTTCTTATCCTTTGCTCTGGTTTGAAGTTCTATATAAGGTATGGCATTTAATTCCTCATCACTAACAGGTTTAATGGTTCCAGGAATTATATAACCTTCTGTATAACCCTTTTCGTACTCCTTAGCTTCATCCTTTAGCTTATTTTGAAGCTTTGTGAGACGCGACAGGGTATTATTTATTTCTCTGGTTGTGAGGTCGAAGCCATAAAGCATCTGCTTAAGAGCTTCTGCATCAAGGTTTAGTATTTTATCACTCAGTTCTTTTGGAATTACTTTCATTGATGAAAGCTTAACTGAGCTCATACCAACACCTTCATAATCGTTTGAACCAAATGAAGAATCATTATCTATACCCATTATAGCTTTAAGATATTCAGTACCATCTTCACCGGTTTCAAAGTAGTAAAGCATATTTCCGCCATGTCTGTCAGGATTACCCCCTAAATAGTCGAGAATCTGAAGCGTAGCTATTTGCTTCTTTAGATCAAGATTCATTCCACTAAGCGGATTAGCACGAAGCATCTTAGAGTCTTTTTTAATCTTACTATAATCTTCTCCTATAG
>CADBMW010000170.1 GCA_902795855.1 uncultured Lachnospiraceae bacterium | reverse complement strand
CGGTATATTCTCCCTGATCCTTGAATTCCATGGTAATGCTGTAATAATCCGGAATGGTCTTTGAAGAATCAAGATAGATAACAAGCTACTTCAGCAAGATATTTAAAAACTCTATTTCTGGAAATTAAGTGTGTTTCTATATTATGACATATGATATAATTCTAAAGTACATTTTGGTAATAATTACAAGAAGTCATTTTTCTATATAATATTGTCTAATTTGGAGGAAAAAGTAGCATGAAGAACAATAAAAAGTGCCCCAAGTGTGGTAGTAATAATATCGTATCGATACAGAACGATGGCCATCCTGATGGAACATACGGAAATAACATAATGTGTGGGGCAACTGTTTTATCAAAGGTTGTTTTTGTAGAACGTTATATATGTTGTGATTGCGGCTATACTGAAGAATGGATAGATAAGAGTAATATAGAGATGCTCCTTAATTCAAAGAAGATAAAAAGAACTTGAATAATACAGAATAGTCTAGACAGTTTTTTGGGAGGTTTAACATGGAAGCATTAGAGGCAATTCTTACAAGACGCAGTACAAGAAAATATAAGGATACGCCTGTTGAGAATGAATATATTGAAAAGGTGGTGGAAGCGGGCAGGTATGCCCCCAGTGGCTCAAACAGTCAGTCTACACATTTCATAGTTATTACAGACAAGGGTGTTCTTTCAGAGCTGACTGACCTCGTCAGATCGGAGTTCTCAAAGATGGAGATTATAGAGAATACCTATATTTCTCTGAAGAATTCTATAAATGCTTCCAAGGCAGGGACTTACATATTTCATTATGGTGCGCCGGTTCTGATCGTAGTAGCTAACAGAAAAGGATACGGAAATGCTATCGCAGATAGTTCCTGTGCGCTTGAAAATATGATGATAGCTGCAAATGCGCTTGATCTTGGTTCATGCTGGATAAATCAGCTTCATTGGCTTGATGATAATGCAGCTATTCGAAGCTTTTTAGAAGATAAAGGTTTGAAGGAAGAAGAGACAATTACCGGTGGATTGATTATAGGATATGCTGAAAAGGGAATGCCTGAGAGAACCCCACTTGAAAGAAAGGGAAACCCTGTGACATGGATTTGAAGAGGAGTTTGAAAAACTATATTGTAGTAACGTTAATATTAATAAGGTATCATTCCGGTTAGGAAAGGATACCTTATTTTTTATTAAATGACCTATTTATTTCGAAGCATTTCGTTTTCGAGCTGTAATTGTTTTATGATTTTTATTATATCATCCTCATAGATTTCCCTCAACTCAGAACCGTCCTTATTGGCTTATCTCTATTAATCCGCCCCCTTTGACTCATTCTTGCTGATGCAGGCTAATCATGATATAATTTTGCTATGATTGACCTAATATTTGCATGGATTGGAAGGGCAGAATATGACAATGAAAAAACTAAGTAATTACAGTAGATTATTTGGCATTATTTTAGTATTAGTTTTTGTTATAAATACAGTGAAAATACCGGTGAGTGCAGCTCCGAATGTTAGCTTTCTTTCCGGTAAATGGAAATATGAAAGTGTTAACACCTCATCCGGAAGGGTGAGGAAGAAGCTGTCCTATGCTTATTCCAATGGAAAGCTCCCAAGGGATATAACCAGAATTAACGGAAAGGTTTATCTTTTTGGAAGTGATGGTAAGCTGAGCAGAAGTAAGGTAAGTAACCGAATTATCAAATTCAGGGGGAAGATTTACCTTATAGGCAGTGATGGAATCGCAAAGAGTGGTTGGAGAATTTATAATAATAAGCTTTATTATTTTTCAAAGAAGACTTATGCGGCCCTTACAAACAGAAACTTTGGCGGAATAGTTCTGGGAACTGATGGAACTGCAAAGAATACTTTAAATGCAAATCTGAAAAAGGAATGTCTGAAGATTTTGAGTTCCTGTACCAAGGAATCTGACAGTAAAGCTACAAAGCTGAGAAAAGCATTTGATTATATGGCCAGCAGAAGAAACTTTTCCTATGCGCTTAAGTATCCGGATATGAAGACTAAGTCCTGGGGAAAGACTCATGCATATAATATGCTGACTACCCGTTCAGGAAACTGCTATAGCTTTGCCTGTGCATTTGCAGCTCTTGCATCGGAGATAGGATATACTTCCTATGTGGTTCCTGGCAGGATACATGGAAACCGTGATCATGCCGCTGACGGATATACCAGACATTGTGTGGCAAAGGTAGGAAGTCTTTATTATGATCCTGAACTAAAATGGGCCACAGGAAATGGATGCTTCGCAGCGCCTTATTGTCCGGTGCAGTTTGTGGTAGGTGAATTTAAGTTTAAATCTTTTGAGGGTAATAAATATACAAATAATAAAGCTGCTAAAGTTGAGAAAAACAAACTGATTCTTAAGAATGGTTATTATCAGTATTACAACAGCAAGGGTGGGGCTGTTTACGGTACATATTGTATAAAGCATAAGCTTTATAAGTTCAAAAAAAATGAAGGAATATCTGTGACAGATTTTAATAAGCTTCAGACTTACGTGAAGGAAGGTGCTGAGTATGATCAGCTGGTTGATCAGATTGGCAAGTCCATCAGTACATCTTCTGCAGCCAGCTGTTATGAACCGGGAGCCACAGATTATATACATAAATATAAGCATCTGGTAGTTTACACAGTCAAGGGATCAGACAATGTAGAAAGGGTTACATATATTTCTTCAAAATAAGAAATATAGGAGTGTTATTTGGAGGTAGGTATTATGACCAAATGGATTATGGTGGTTGATGATGACACCGCAAATCTTCAGGCTGCAGGACATATATTAAGTAAAAATAATATGCGAGTTACTGCACTTAAATCAGGAAAGGCTATGCTTGATTATATTGAAAGCAAGGGGGCGCCGGACCTGATACTGCTTGATATTAAAATGCCGGAGATGGATGGGTTTGAAACTCTGCAAAACCTTCGTCAGCTGGAGAAAAAAAAAGGACTTAGCGAAACCCCTGTAATATTTCTTACAGCGGATGATAATACAGTTACTGAAACAAGAGGTTTCGAGGAAGGTGTATCAGATTTTATCCGTAAGCCATTTAATCCGGATGTTCTGATTCGTCGTCTTGGAAATGTCCTCTCTATGCAGTCAGAAATGCAGAATCTCAAGAATGAAGCTACCAGAGATAAGCTGACAGGATTTCTGAATAAATCAGCTACCGCCTCAGAGCTATCAAGAATGTGCACCGAAAAAGAAGGCTGCATTTTGATGATAGACCTGGATTCATTTAAGCTTGTAAATGACATTTTCGGCCATGAGATGGGAGATCAGGTTCTTATTAAATTTGCCCGGATAATCGCTGAAACAGTTCCTAAGGGAAGCAAGAACGGAAGAATAGGTGGAGATGAATTTGTCTCCTTTGCAGTAGATGTAACCACTGAGGAGCAGGTTGCCGAGATAACCAAGGCCCTTAATGATAAGCTCATGGAAGCTGCAAAGGAAATGATGGGAAAGGACATGAAGATTCCTCTCGGTGCATCCGTAGGTGCAATCTATGTTCCGAAATATGGAAATGATTATACTTCAGTTTTGAAGTATGCTGACAAATGTCTCTACGTTGTTAAAAAGAACGGAAAGCATGGATACTCTATATATTCAGCTGATGCATTTTCAGATGATGAGCTCAAATCCTCTAATATGAATATTGCGGAACTGGGAGAAATCATGGGAGAAAGAACAGTTCCAAATGTTGCGCTGCAGCTGGAGATGGAAGCTTTTTCTCATGTATACAGGTATGCAACCAGATACTTTATCCGAAATAACATTAATTCTGCAAAGATTCTTTTCACACTGGAAAGAAGCGGTGATGTGGATAATGCAACTTTTAAAAACTGTACAGATGAGTTTGGTAATTTCATAAGAGAATCTCTTAGAAAATCCGACCTCCTTACAAGAGTAAGATTTAATCAGTATTATGTTCTCCTTTCAGATATGAGAGAAGAGTTTGTTGATAAGGTTGTTGATCAGATCCTATCCAAATGGAAAGGGAAATATGGATATGAAGTCATGATCACCTATGAGAAGGAATTTGTAAGGAATGAACCTCATCCGATAATAGAGAAGTACGATAATGAGGTTGTTATTGTTGATGATGATGAAATCAGCCTTCAGCTTATCAGAAAGATACTTGAGGATGCGGATATCAGGGTTATTGCCATGACATCAGGAAATGATTTCCTGGAGTATGTTGATCATGTTGAAAAACTGCCCGATCTAGTTCTTCTGGATATTAACATGCCGGGAATGGATGGCTTCGAAACATTGGAAAAGCTCAGGGCAAAGGATGGCGATGCATCAAGGATGGCAGTTCTCTTCATCACTGCTGATAACAGTGATGGCTATGAAGTTGAAGGTCTTGCCATGGGTGCCATGGATTATATCAAGAAGCCTATCATTCCGGAGATTCTTCTGCTTCGTGTAAACCATATTCTTGAGCTGGTAAAATTCAGAAAGAGATTTAACAAAAGGTAAGTTATAATTCAGGAGAATTAATATGGATGTAAATAGTGATAACAATAAACTATTTCAGTCCTCCCACATGATAATGCTGAAGGTCTATACCGGGTTTGTTATAGCATTTATTGTAGTTATCATATTACTGAAATGGGAAATATGGATGATAATACCGATTCTGGCGGGGCTGGTGGTAAGCTGGTATATACGTATTAAATCGGTATTGACTGATTATCAAAGTATATGGGTGTACAGTATTCTGATGATGGTTACCTTCTTCTTTTATGGAACCCACAAAGAAAGCACCTTTGATCTGGCTATAATTATATCCGTTGTTATGATACTTCTTACCATAACAGGAATCAAATCTATTATAACCTTTAATCAGGTGGTTTATTATATCACTCTGGTATATGGCCTATGCTTAAGGGTTGTGGAGAAGGATGAATTTGATGCTCTTATGATAAGCCGTATAGTTCTCCATGTGGTTCTGGTTACGGCGGTTGCAGAATTATCAAAGAACATTATCGAAAAATGGTCCATGGTAATTGATGGATCAAGAGAAGAGGTTGAAAACTTAAAAGAGGAAACCGGACGACTTAATGACTTCCTGGCAAATGTTTCTCATGAGCTGAGAACACCAGTAAATGCCATTATAGGTCTTACGGGGATCTGTATTGATAAGGAAGACAGAACTGCCATCAAAGAGGATATGGTTGCTGTAAGAAGCGCCGGTTACAAGGTAGCAGAACAGATAAGTGATATATTAGATTATTCAGAAATAGATCGAGGAAATATAGTACTTAATTGTGAGGATTATATGATATTCTCCATGATGAATGATCTTATGACAGAGCTTCGTGAGTATAAGCATGATAATGTGGAACTCGCCATAGATGTGGATCCACAGATTCCTGCTATAATGAATACCGACGTCGCAAAGATGAAAAAGATAATAAAAGCTCTGGTTTCAAATGGTCTTAAATATACTAAAGAGGGCGGAGTATATACAAAGCTTTATGTGGAGAAACGTCCTTACGGAGTGAATTTCTGTATCGAAGTCAAGGATACGGGTGTAGGTATGACTGAAGAAGTTCTCTCTAAGATTTATGACAGATTTTATCAGATTGATTCAGGCAGGGCCAGATCAAGTGGTGGACTTGGACTGGGCCTTGGTATTGTGTCCGGATTTGTTTCCCTTATGGGTGGATTTATGACTATCAAGAGTACTCCCGGAGTAGGAACCACAGTTCATGTCAGTATACCCCAGCAGGTTATTGATGAAAGCAGCTGTATGTCTGTTAAAAATCCCGAAAAGCTCTGTCTTGGAGCTTTCCTGCATTTTGATAAATTCGAAAATCCGGTTGTAAGAGAATATTACAATGCAGTAATTCTTAATATGGTTAAGGGACTTGGTGTTCAGATGCACAGAGTTGAGAATATAAACAATCTCAAGAAGCTGATGGAATCGGTTTCCCTTACACACCTTTTCATAGGCGAGGAAGAATACTCTGCCAATAAAGATTTCATTGATTCCCAGGCAGATAATACCATCGTAACAGTTGTTGCAGATTCTGATTTTGTAGCTGATAAAGGATCCATGATCAAGGTTATGGAAAAGCCTTTCTATTGCTTCCCTGTCGTAAATATTCTTAATGCAAATCCGGCTGACAGAAAGAACACCGGTCATAAGATGAAGCTTATAAATGTTCATGCGCTGGTAGTCGATGATGAGCCTATGAATCTCGTGGTTGCAAAAAGTATATTCAGCAGATACGGAATGAAGGTAAGTACTGCATTATCCGGACAGGAGTCCATAGATATGTGTCGTGAAGTAACCTATGATATCATTTTCATGGATCATATGATGGGTGGAATGGATGGCGTAGAGGCCATGAAGAAAATACGTTCCGACGTCAAAGGATTAAACAAGAATACTCCGGTAGTAGCCCTGACGGCAAATGCCATGAGTTCTGCCAAGCAGATGTTTATGGACGAAGGCTTTGATGGATTTGTAAGCAAGCCTATAGAAATAGAAGAGCTGGAAAGAACCATGAAGAAGCTGCTTCCTAAGAGTCAGGTAACCTATGTGGAAAAAACCGAAGAAGCAGTCGAAGAAAAAACCGAAGAAAAAGCTGAAGAAAAAAAGCAGGCCTCTGAAGAAACCAAAACCCAGGCTCCTGCAGATAACAAAAATCCTTCAGCCTTTGCGTCTGTAAGGCAAAGTCTGGAGGCTATGGGAATGGATGTTGATGCAGGACTGGGCTATAGTGCTGATGACGAAGAATTCTACAAAATGCTGCTTCAACAGTATTCAGCAGAGAAAAAGGAGAAGACAAAGGGGCTGAAAAAATTCCTTGTAGAAAAAGACTGGAAGAATTATGAGATTATCGTTCATGCAATAAAAAGCACCTCCAAGATGATCGGAGCAAATGATGTTTCAGCGGATGCACTGGCACTTGAGAAAGCGGCTGAAAAAGAAGATGAAGCATTTATAAACAGTAATCATTCACGGTTTATTGATGACTATACCGCTCTCTGTGAGGGAATCGGCAGTGCTCTGGGACTGAAGGATGAAAATGCTGACTCTCCGGATGAGGTGATGGAGTTTGGCCCCGGCAGTGATGATGAGGTGATGGAGTTCGGTCCCAGCGGAGATGATGAGGTGATGGAGTTCGGCCTCAGCGGAGATGATGAGGTGATGGAGTTTGAACCAGAATCGGAGGAATAGAGATTATGAAGTTAAAGAAAAT
>CADBMW010000169.1 GCA_902795855.1 uncultured Lachnospiraceae bacterium | reverse complement strand
CGTCAGGGCTAAAAAGAAAAAATCCACAGCTCTAAGTGCCAGTGCAAAAGGCGACAGGAAAAGAGCCCATGTGACAAATTATGTAGGAAAACGTAAACCCGGAACCAGAAGAAAGGTGTCAAAGAAAAATACTTGACACTTACAGACCATATATGATATAGTTGCACATGTTGTAAAGGAGAATTACTTTGCAGTATGGAAGCTATTAATGACAGATACAGATTAACCCTGTTATATGATTTCTATGGTGAGCTTCTGAATTCACATCAGAAGGATGTGTTTTCGGCTGCTATTTTTGATGATATGTCATATTCTGAACTTTCAGAAGAGTTTGATATATCCAGACAGGCGGCTTTTGATCTTGTAAAAAGAATTGAAAGAAAACTTGAAGGCTATGAATCAAGACTTGGTCTGTTAACAAGATTCATAGGTGCCAGGGATAAGGTATATTCCCTTAAGGAGAATATAACCACCCTGAGAAAAGAGATAGAAGAATCTGACAATCTGTCTGATAATACGAATGATATAGATAAGATAAATAACAGGATAAATACGATAGAGAAGATATCAGAAGATATTGCAGATATGTTCTGATCAGGACAGGTGGTGTTTGTATGGCATTTGACAGCTTAAGTGATAAAATGCAAAATGTCTTTAAACGTCTTAGAAGTAAGGGACTTCTGGAAGAGGCTGACGTAAAGGAAGCCATGAAGGAAGTTAAGAGAGCTCTTTTAGAGGCGGATGTTAACTTCAAGGTTGTAAAGAATTTTGTTAATACAGTAACAGAAAAAGCTATCGGTGAGGACGTCATGAAGGGACTTAATCCCGGACAGATGGTAATCAAGATAGTTCGTGATGAGCTTGTTGAACTGATGGGCTCAGAGATAGTTGAATTAAAAACTCTGCCAAGCAATGAGCAGACCATCATCATGATGTGTGGTCTTCAGGGTGCCGGTAAAACAACATCCGTTGCAAAGCTTGCAGGACAGTTTAAGAATAAGGGTAAAAAACCTCTTTTGGTTGCCTGTGATATTTACAGACCTGCTGCCATAGATCAGTTAAAGATAAATGGTGAGAAGGTTGGAGTTCCGGTGTTTGAAATGGGAACAGACCATAAGCCTGTGGAGATAGTTCAGGCTGCGCTGGAACATGCTCGTAAGAATAATCTGAATCTTATCTTCATAGATACAGCCGGTCGACTTCATATAGACGAAGACATGATGGCTGAGCTTAAAGAGGTAAAGGAACAGATAGATGTTACATATACACTCCTTACTGTTGATGCAATGACAGGTCAGGATGCCGTAAATGTAGCTAAAACATTTAATGATGAGATTGGTATAGACGGAGTTCTTCTTACCAAGCTTGATGGTGATACAAGAGGTGGTGCGGCTCTTTCAATCAGAGCTGTAACCGGAAAGCCTATCATGTATGCCGGTATGGGCGAAAAGCTCACTGATCTGGAGCCTTTCTATCCGGACAGAATGGCAAGCCGTATCCTGGGAATGGGAGATGTTGAGACTCTTATAGAAAAAGCTCAGGCTGCTATAGATGAAGAGCAGGCTGCAGCCATGGAAGAGAAGCTCAGAAAGGCTACATTTAATTTCAATGATTTCCTTGCACAGCTTGAACAGGTTGAGCAGATGGGAGATATAAATGACTTAATGAGTATGATTCCGGGAATGAGCTCTAAACTGGGCAAGGTTGATATCGACCAAAGCGCCATGACTAAGCCAAGAGCCATCATTCAGTCCATGACTGAGGAAGAAAGAGAAAATCCGGATATCATTAATGTCAGCCGCAAGAATCGTATAGCAAAGGGCTGTGGACTGGATATTGCTGAGATAAACAGATTTATGAAGCAGTTTGAACAATCCAGAAAGATGATGAAGCAGTTCTCAAATATGATGGGCGGTAAAGGAAGTAAGAAGAGAAGACGCGGAGGCTTTAAGATGCCTTTCGGTCTCTAATTAATGCAAGATTCAGGTTTTGCCACCTGATAAATATATAATTATATGGAGGAATTAAAAATGGCAGTAAAAATCAGACTTAGAAGACTTGGTTACAAGAAGCATCCTGTTTACAGAGTAGTAGTAGCAGATTCAAGATCATCAAGAGATGGTGCTGTTATCGATGAGATCGGTACATATGATCCTAATCAGGAGCCTAGCGTATTTAAGGTAGACGAAGAGGCTACAAAGAACTGGCTTAAGAATGGTGCTCAGCCTACAGAGACAGTTGCAAGGTTATTAAAGCAGGCAGGTATCGAGAAATAATACAGGAGGCGAGCGATGAAGG
>CADBMW010000168.1 GCA_902795855.1 uncultured Lachnospiraceae bacterium | reverse complement strand
TATTTTAGCTGTTTTTTTCATTATATGCTCCTAATTGATCATTAATTAACATGTTGGTGAGTATATAAATGCTCGGAACAATATTCATAATTTCCATTACACTTAGAACAGAATCTGAATTCAAGATTAGGACTATCAACTTCTGTTCTTCCACATACTGCACATTTATGAATAGTGATACCCTGAGGATTTCCTGTTCCCGGCGGGATTATGGAACCACCTGGGAAGTCTATAACGTCCCCTCGTTTACCTCTGGTTCTCTGAGGCTTATATCCCTTTTGTTTAGCTTTAACAAATTCCTTCTGTCGTTTCCTGTCCTTTAGAGTAGGCCTGGTCTTACTTCTGTTTATATAAGCATATATGAAGTAATTGGCTACAGAGCTGAAAACTATAATTCTGGTAAACAATCCTCCTGTTACAAAATAATATGTAAGGAGTAAAAGATCCACATAACCCAGCCATTTCATCTTTACAGGAATCAGGAAATAAAGATAAACCATGTTATCGCCACCTACCACCGTAAAGGCAAGGAATATACTGATAAGCATATATCTTGTAACTCCAAGACCGGCATAAACAGAGTCACCATAGGATGCCATCTCATATGGAAAGCTGTTTAAATGAGTCTCTGCCGCAGGACTGAGAACATAATAATAAAGTCCGCCTAAAACCACCAGAATATCTGTAAGAAGTGCACCTCCGAGAACATACAGGTTATACATCACCTTGCCCCAGTAAGCCTCCAGTGATCTTCCAAGGAAATAGTAAAAATACAAACTGATAGGTAAAAATAACAAACTAAAAAATGAATTTCCAACCTCAAAAGGAACAGTGAAAATCCACGTAAAAAGACGCCAATATTGATGACGTACTGTAATCATATATGGAATTAGTAAAATATTGTCATACAAAGAAGGAAAAGCATACCTGATAATGTAGCCAATGATCATGCATACAATTATCACAAGATATAATCTTGGTATGGTATACTTTTCTAATTTTCTCTCTAATTTATATCTGTTGTTCATTTAATTAATACCTCTACGATAGTTAGAGTATTATAACATATAGGTATTATTCTTTCAAGGAAAGAGCTTCTACTGAAGCTCTACTCCCCAAATCTTTCCAGCTCTCGTTCCGAGTATAAGATAATTATTATATACTGCCGGAGATGCTTCTATGGTTCCATCAGATATAGCAAGAGTATCCTTTTCTTTTCCTGTAAGACCATCTACACATCTGAGAAGTCCGTCACAGGTTGCAAAGAGAACTTCGCCCTCTCCGTCATCATTGTATACACATACTGGAGATGACCATGTATATGGAGTCTGGTTCTCCCAGGTTTTGGAACCATCCTTTTTATTAAGTGCAACCATATCACCACCGCCTGTACCATGGCTCATGGCAACTGTTACATAGATATTTTCATCAAGACTTCCACGACCTACTGCTATAGTAGACTGAACACCACCGGATACACCGGAGATTGAATTACACTGATAATCTGTATGCCATACAACTTCACCAGTTTCAGCCTTTATCTTCCAGATAGGAATTGTAGCCACATCTGAACTTCTCCATCCAAGATGGAAGGAGGTACTTACATAGATATAAAGCTCATTATCTTCTATCGAAAGAACAGGTGTGGAGTTGGAATCATCCAGTATATCCTGTACCCAGACAGTCTGAAGTGTATTCAGATCGATACAGAACAGATTGGCTCCATTATCTGTAATAAACAGGTAATGCTTATATATAGCAGCACTGGTTTCCATACCAAGCCAGTATTTTTCAGTGGATGAACGATTTGTATAATATCTCCACCTGACCATCTTATCAAGCTTAAGATCCAAAGTTCCTGCAGCTTCATCATAGGTTGTTCCAAGATGTATAAGGTAAAGGATACCATTTTCACCCGGATAGATCAGAGTATCTGTCTCAGGATCCACAACTGCAGATGAATCAAAGAAGCTGAGGGCTCCTCTTAATGAATATGGATCATGGTTACCGAAGGTATACATTACACTGCAGTCCAGAAGATTTATAATAAATGATCTTGCAGGGCCTTCATTATTATCATATCCGGCACCAAGATACATTATAGGATATCCACGGGGATCCAGAGCACCTGCTCCCTTAAATGTATATCCAAGGAATAAGGAATCACGGGTCTTTTCACCGGTCTTCAGATCAAGAAAGTAAATCCAGCCATCCATGCAGGCATATATAACTTCAACCAGGTCTTCATCATTCTTAGCCCAGTCATACATATTCATATGCTTCTTGGTTTCCTGAGACCATTTTCTCATAAGAGGCTGGCCTGTCCATCCACTTCCACTCCAGGAAGCATTTCCAAATGTAACAGAACCTGTATTAACGCTCCAGAGATCCTTCAGTTTACCTGTCTCAAAATTAGCTCTTCCATAGGTTGGATTATCACGGAAGTTATTTCCACGGAAAGTAAATACACCATCCTGATCTGTATATTTGCTACCAGTTTCAAATTCAATATCACCCAGACTATAATTCTGATATTCTTCTTTGTTATCAAGCTTCTTATCATCTACTATAATCTCAGTATATGCCAGCCATTTTGTTGGCTCTGTTTCAGCAACCGCATGAGGCTCGAAGTCGATCTCAGGATATGAGAATAATTCTTCTTTATCATCAGATGATTCAGTCTCAGCAACAGCTGTTGAATCAGATGCTGTAGCTACATCAGGACCGTTAACATCCATGCCTTCCAGATTACCGGCTATACCACCGTTACTTGCCACCTCTTCAGATGTCTTAGAATCTTTAAATGTAAATAATGTCTTAAGTGTAGCATCCGGATTAACGGATTTAACACCTAAATTCAAAAAGATTATAACTATAAGCTCCACTGCAATAACCAGAAGAACTTTCTTGTTATTTATAAGAAAATAACCAAAATCAGTATAATTTGAAGAAGGCCTTCCTGAGCTGCCGGAAGATTTTTTATGAGAAGCCGAAGTGCTTCTGCCAGAATCTGAAGACCCTTTAGTTCCTGACGAAGAACTGTAGGAGGATCTGCTGGAAGAACTTCTTTCTGAACTATATTGCTTGCTGGCAGATCTTGAAGGCTTTGAATATTCTACCTCCTTATCGTCATAATCATCATCGTAATCATCATCATAATCATCATAATCAGCCAGATATTTTTTTCTGGTTGAAGATGATGAACTCTGAGATCTATCCTGATTCTGACGAGCTTCCTTTCTTCTTCTGTCTATCTCT
>CADBMW010000167.1 GCA_902795855.1 uncultured Lachnospiraceae bacterium | reverse complement strand
ATTCATCATTCAGCCTCTTTGCTGGCCTTCTCGATTTCCTTCTTAGCTACATCATCCGGTGCCTGCTCATATCTTGCAAACTCATATGAGAATAAACCGGTTCCTCTTGTCATGGAGTTAAGACTGGTATCATACTGATACAGCTCGATATAAGGAATATCTGCAAGTACCTCTGAATATCCATCTCCTATAGGATTCATTCCAGTAACCCTTGCACGTCTCTTATTCAGATCGCCCATTATATCTCCTGTGAAATCATCAGGAACCACAACCTTCAGAGATGCCACCGGCTCAAGAAGTACAGGCTTTGCTTCCATGGAGCCCTTCTTAAATGCCTGCTGGGTAGCAACCTTGAAGGCAAGCTCAGAAGAGTCAACGGCATGATAGCTTCCATCATAAAGATTTACCTTTACACCGGTAACAGGATAATTTGCAAGAGGGCCTGCCTTAACAGCCTCAATGATACCCTTTTCAACTGCAGGGAAGTAATTCTTAGGAACCGCTCCACCGACTACAGTCTGCTCAAACTGATACTGGGTCTCCATATCCCCTGAAGGCTCAAGTATAATCTTTACATGACCATACTGACCATGGCCACCGGACTGCTTCTTATATTTATACTCTGTATCCACCTTCTTACGGATGGTTTCCTTAAATGCAATCCTTGGACGCATCAGCTCTATTTCAACTTTATACTTCTCTTTAAGAATACTCTGTACAACATCGAGATGCTGCTCACTGATTCCATAAAGAAGAGTCTGTCCGTTGTCACTGTCATTTACAGCCTTGATGGTCAGGTCTTCCATTGTAAGCTTTGCAAGAGCCTGGGATATCTTATCCTCATCACCCTTCTTATTTGCAGCATATCTCTTATATACATAAGGCTTTGAGATAGGTGTTCTGATATATGTGATAGGATTCTTTCTGGTTGAAAGTGAATCTGTGGTCTGGGTTACAGACAGCTTTGCAAGAGCTCCTATATCTCCGGCATGAAGCTCTTTAACCTCTTCAACCTTATTTGCGGAAATGACATAAAGCTTGCCAAGTCTTTCTTCTGCATCTCTATGATAATTAAAAAGCACATCATCAGATTTCAGAACTCCTGAATTAACCTTTATCAGAGAATATTTACCAATATACGGATCTGCTATGGTCTTAAATACATAAGCTGATTTTGGTTTTGAGAAATCATAATCTGCTTCAAATACTTCATTGTTTTCTGTATTGATTCCAGCACATTTACATTTATCAGGACTTGGGAAATACTTGATGATATCTGCCATCAGAGTATACATTCCTCTTGCCAGTGTATTGGAACCCATAAGTACAGGTACGATGCTTCCGTCCTGAACACTTACTCTGAGAGCCTGTCTTATCTCATCCTCTGAGAACTCATCCCCCTCAAAGAAACGCTCCATAAATTCTTCACTGGTCTCTGCCACTGCCTCTACCAGAACATCACGGCAGATACTGAGGTTATCCTTTGAATAATCCGGAACGTCGAACTTATCAACCTTTCCTTCCTTATTCCATCTCTTTGCCTTCTGCTGGATAACATTTACATAGCCTACAAACTGCTCATTCTCACGGATAGGCAGATGGAAAGGAGCTATTCTCTTTCCATACATTTCCTGAAGCTGCTGAACAACTTCACGGAAGCTGGCTTTATCTATATCCATATCTGTAACGAAGAACATTCTTGGAAGCTTTCTCTTTTCACAGAGTTCCCAGGCTCTTCTGGTTCCTGCTTCGATTCCGGCCTTTCCGGATATAACGATTATAGCTGCATCTGCAACAGAAGCTGCCTCCTCAACCTCTCCTATGAAATCAAATGATCCCGGAGTATCGAGGATATTTACCTTATAACCGTCCCAGGGTACAGGGATTACAGAGGTTCTGAGAGAAAAGCCTCTCTTGATTTCCTCTTTATCGTAATCACTTACAGTATTTCCGCTCTCTACGGTTCCCATTCTGTTTGTAATACCAGCCAGGTAAACCATAGCTTCTGCAAGTGAAGTTTTTCCGGCACCCCCATGTCCCAGAAGCACTACATTACGTATCTTGTCAGTTGTGTAAACATTCATATGTTACCCCTCCTTATTAATGTTTAGCTTTTTTAAAAAAACATGAGGAAATAGCAGCTATAAATCATAAACCGCCATTTCCTCATAATAATTTCAATATTTAGTTTTGCTTTCAGCCTCGCTGATACGCTCCCCCATAACTTCAAAGTCCCCCATTCAATGTCTGTTCTAAATTATACCAAAAAACAGTGTCCTGGTAAACAGTGACTTTTACTTTCTGATTACTTCGATATTTTTCCCAAGGAACTGTTTTGTACGTTCTTCCTTCGGATGTTCAAAGACGTCTTCCGGTGTTCCATTTTCAAGAACATAGCCATCAT
>CADBMW010000166.1 GCA_902795855.1 uncultured Lachnospiraceae bacterium | reverse complement strand
TCTCTATAACGAATACACGGTTATGAGACTCAGCTGTAGTATAGATACAGTCGATGGCATGAGTAGCCACATCGATGGCACTCTGGAAACCAAATGTAACATCCGTACCATAGATATCATTATCGATGGTCTTTGGAAGTCCTATAACATTCAGGCCTTCCTGTGAAAGTCTGTGTGCTGTTTTCTGTGAACCATTCCCACCCAGAACAAACAGACAATCAAGTTCCAGCTTCTTATAGGTCTTGATCATAGCTGGAACCTTCTCAACTCCATCATCTGTAGGAGTATCCAGATATTTAAATGGTACTCTTGATGTTCCGAGGACAGTTCCGCCCTTTGCAAGAAGTCCGGAAAATTCCATTGGCTCCATCTTCTTGTAGTTGCCATATATGAGTCCCTTATACCCCTCAAGGAATCCATAAATTTCCACATCTCCGAAGAGATTCTCCATACCCTTTACAACACCTCTCATTGTAGGGTTGAGTGCCTGGCAGTCACCACCACTTGTAAGTATTCCTATTTTTTTCATTGTTCCCCTCCTGTATTATATATATTTATAATTCTACACGCCCGTCCAAAGCACGCATCAGCGTTACCTCGTCCGTAACCTCCAGATCTCCGCCTACGGGAACACCGCTTGCAATACGGGTAACCTTTATTCCCGCCGGCTTTACCAGCTTGGAAATATACATAGCCGTTGCTTCCCCTTCAATACTGGAATTTGTAGCTATGATTATTTCGTCCACATCCTCCCTTAGTCTTATGAGCAGTTCCTTCAGCTTTATCTCCTCCGGACCTATACCCTGACTGGGATTTATAACACCGTGAAGCACATGATATACCCCGTCATATTTGCCGGTTCTTTCATAGGCTGCCATATCTCTCGGAGACTCCACCACCATGATGGTCTTTTTGTCTCTTGTGGGAGAAGCGCATATAGGACACAGTTCATTATCCGTAATGGTATAACACATCTTACAGTATTTTATTTTCTTCTTGGCATTTATAATGGCATCCGAAAGAGCCTGGGCTCTGTCATCCGGCATACCTATTATATAAAATGCAAGTCTCTGGGCACTTCTTGACCCAATGCCCGGCAGATGACTCAGTTCCTCTATCAGCCGGTTTACCTCGCCGCCATAAATATTCATTAAAAGAGACCTCCAAGGCCGCCGCCCATACCTCCGGTTATTTTGCCAAGCTGTTCTTTCTCATCATCAGCCTGTGCTCTGATAGCCTCATTAACCGCTGCCATTATGAGATCCTGAAGCATCTCAATGTCATCCGGATCCACAACTTCCTCAGCTATGGTAATCTCTGTGATTTCCTTCTGACCATTTATCTTAACCTTAACAACTCCGCCACCGCTGGTTGCTTCATATTCCTTCTCTTCCAGTTCAGCCTGTGTCTGCTCCATCTGCTTCTGCATCTTCTGTGCCTGCTTCATCAGATTATTCATGTTACCCGGCATCATTCCTCCGGGAAAGCCACCTCTTTTTGCCACTTTTTTTGTCCTTCCTTTCTTATATAAAGATTTACTGCATGATATCTTCGTCGGTATCAACTACCTTTATATCATTAAATTTTATCTTATTCAACGCCTGTGAATCCTGATCCACAGCCGATCTTGAACCTCTTCTGGTTACTATATCCAGCTCCACCTGCTTTCCGATCATCTCGGAAATAATATCTGCAAAACGGGAGCGGTGTTCTTCCTTTGAAAAGAATCCGTATCTCACATTCTCAGTATCCTTTTCATCGAAGACAAGTCTGAGTCTTGCAGGTCCATCCACCTGATAATCAGGGGAAGGTTCCACATTGAGAAATGAGCTGTATTCCTTATAAGCACCTGTCAGCTTCGGAACCACCTGAGTATTCCAGGTCTTAGCCAGTTCCTCTATATCCTTTGCAACTGCCGGCTCATATCTTTCTCTTATATTCTTCAGAACTATTTCGCTCTGTTTTTTCGGATCTGCCTTCTGAGCATCCGGGCTGGCAAACAGTTCACCGGAGCTGATACGTCTGTTTATTTCTTCATCAACCCTCTGACTCAGTTTCTTTTCTATAAGGGACTCGATCATGGTAATATCCACATCCGTCAGTCCCGCAGGATGTCCCGGAGCAGATGCCGCCGCGTTGTCAGTTCCCGTATTACCTGAGGAAGCTCCGCCGCCTCTTTCCAGTTTATCCAGTCTTTCAAAAACCGCTGAGAGATTATTTTCGGTTTCCGGATGCATCATCTTGATGACAGCCGTCTCCACCAGAATTCTTTTTACGGATGAAGGTCTCATATCCGAACTCAGATGCTGAAGAATGTTCAGATATCTGGAAATCGCCTCTTCTGTATAATCATTTCCAAGTTTTATCAGGTCCTCTGCCGATTCCTCCGTCATATCCAGCTCGGATTTAAGATCCGGAGAAAGCTTCAGGAAGAGAACATTTCTCATAAACCAGGTGAAATCATCTACAAACTGAATCAGATCCTTTCCATTGTAAATGGTATCTTTTATGATACTCAGCGCCCGGTTGGCATCGCAGTTTTTAATGGCTTCCATCATTTCCAGGTATACGTCCACGGACACCGCACCGATGGTGGCCAGAACCTTATCCTTGGTAAGCTTTTCATTTATGGTTGCTGACATGCACTCATCCAGAATGGAAAGAGCATCTCTCATGGAACCATCTGCAGTTCTTGCAATAAATGAAAGGGCGTCTCTGGATGCACTGGCATTTTCGCGCTTAACAATTTCCTCCAGCCTGTCTGTAATGGTATCTATGGAAATACGATGGAAATCATATCTCTGACACCTTGACTTAATGGTTACCGGAATCTTGTGTACGTCCGTAGTCGCAAGGATAAATATAACATATTCCGGCGGTTCTTCAAGGGTTTTAAGAAGTGCATTGTAAGCGTTGGCCGAAAGCATGTGAACCTCGTCGATAATGTAGACGATGTATTTACCCTGAGCCGGGGAATACTGAACCGACTCATTGATAAGACGAATGTTGTCGACACCATTGTTGGAAGCCGCATCAATCTCCATAACATTCAGAGAACTGCCGTCAGCTATAGCCTTGCAGCTGGGGCAGACTCCGCAGGGACCGCTGTCTGTAGGATTATCACAGTTGACGATCTTAGCCAGGAGCTTGGCCATGGTAGTCTTACCGGTTCCACGGGTTCCGCAGAAAAGATAGGCATGCCCTACTCTGTCAGATTTGATCTGGTTTTGTAAAGTTGTAACAATATGTTCCTGACCTTTGATTTCATCGAAGGAATCCGGCCGGAACTTTCTATATAAAGCTATATAAGACATAATAAGACTCTTTCCTCATGACATTGAGCTCACCTTACTATTTGCAGTAAATCTCAATTCCATTCGGAAAGTCAGCACTTCGTGCTTCTCCATCTG
>CADBMW010000165.1 GCA_902795855.1 uncultured Lachnospiraceae bacterium | reverse complement strand
TGCTCATATAGTAAATGGTCTGGATTGGAAGATAACGGATGATTTTGGAGAAGATACCTATACAAATGAGGATCAGATTCTTAGCTTTACCATAAACCGTGCTTCCCTTGAAAATGCTGAAGTAACTGTAAGGGATCAGGAATTCACCGGTGAAGAAATAAGACCGGAGCCGGTTGTAAAGCTGGATGACAAGGTTCTGGTAAAAGATGTGGATTATGAAGTCAGCTATTACAATAATACAGATCTTGGAACAGCCAGTATACAGGTATGGGGTCTTGGAAATTATACAAGCTATGCAGAGAAAACCTTTGAAATCAAGGATAAAGTAGAACCGGATCCATATAATCCAGATCCAACTCCGGCACCGGGACCAGGTACAGATCCTGTGATTCCTGGAGGAGAAACTCCGGGAGGCGTAACTCCTGTAACTCCTGGTTCAGGCACAACGGATCCTTCCGGTGGTACAAATCCTTCTGCTACAACTCCGGGAGCGGGAAATCCTACTATCAATCCTCCTGACATTACCGTTGTTGTAGGTGGAAAGACCATAAGCCTGAGTGCGGCTGCAAATGCAGAGGATACAAAGGATGCACTTATTTCAAAGAAGAGTGATGCCGATGATCCTAATTCACAGTTTATGCCACTTGGACTTAAGGCTGCAAAATGTTCAAAGGACAGCATCAAGCTTGCCTGGAACAAGGTGAAGGGTGCTGACGGATATATGGTATTTGGAAGCAAATGCGGAGGTGCGAATAAGCTGGAGCTTCTTGGAAAAGCAACTAAGACATCATTTACAAGCAGCGACCTTAGTCAGAAGACAGCATATAAATTTGTAGTAGTAGCCTATAAGGGATATAACGGAAATGACAAGACTCTCGCCATTTCAAAGACTATTCACGCATTTACAGAAGGTGGAAAGGTTGCAAACTATAAGAAGGTCAAGGTGAATAAGACCAAGGCCACCCTTAAGAAGGGGAAGACCTTTAAGATAAAGGCTAAGCTGGTTAAGCCATCCAAGAAGAAGGTTAAGAAGTACCTGGGTATCAGATATGAATCTGACAACACCGCAGTTGCAACTGTAGCATCAAATGGCAAGGTAAAGGCAGTGGGCAAAGGAAGCTGCTATGTATATGCCTATGCTCAAAACGGTATCTGTTCAAAGGTTAAGATTACCGTTAAATAAGAAGAATATAATATGAAGCCGGGTCTTTTGACCCGACCTGGAGGAACGTATTGGATTTATTTCTTAATCTGCTTAAGATTATTATAGGATTTATACTTTTAATAAAAGGAGCAGACTTTTTCGTAGACGGATCGGCAGCTATCGCAAAGAAGCTGGGAGTGCCCCAGATAGTTATAGGTCTTACCATAGTGGCTATGGGAACCAGCGCACCGGAGGCTGCCGTCAGTATAAGCGCAGGTGTAAAAGGAAACAATGGCATTTCCATCGGAAATGTTCTGGGAAGTAACATCATGAACATCCTTCTGATTCTGGGAATCACGGCGGTTATCACCACCCTGAAGGTAAAGAAGGATACGGTAAAGATTGATATTCCATTTATGATCATCTGCACCATAATTTTGATAACCTGGGGAATGGTAGGTAAAAAGCTTACCAGAGTAACGGGAATAACATTTTTATGTCTGCTTTTCGGATATCTGGGCTATCTGTTCTGGTATTCAAAGCATGGCAACAATGAAGAAGAGGAAGAGCTGAAGGACGTAAAGCTGTGGCTGGTGCCTATCTTCATACTGGGAGGACTGGCGGCCATAATCTTTGGCAGCGACCTGACAGTAGACGGAGCATCCTCCATGGCCAGAGCCTTCGGCGTATCAGACAGGGTTATCGGCCTTACCATAGTTGCCCTGGGAACATCCCTTCCGGAGCTCATGACTTCCGTTACCGCAGCCCGCAAGGGAAACGCAGACCTGGCCATCGGAAACATCGTGGGAAGCAACCTCTTCAACATCTTGTTCATATTAGGCCTGACCGGGCTGATAATCGATCTTCCTTACATCAGCTCCAAAGCCAACTTTACAGTAGATGGACTGGTGGCACTGCTGGCAGCATTAATGCTGTGGATACTCACATTTAAGAACAAAAGACTGGGCCGTGTAGGCGGCCTCATAATGCTCACTACATATGCAGCCTACTTCACATATCTGCTTATCGCCTGAGTCAAAAGGTGAGTCAAAAGGGACGTTTCTGTTTGACTCACAGCCTTCCCCTTGAGGGGAAGGTGTCAGCTGATTTTATCAGCTGACGGATGAGGTGTGAGTCAGAGAGAACTGTCTCTGGTAACTAAGTATTTCACACTGAGGAACGAATATGTCATATCAGTTAAATAAAAACTCAGAAACTCAGGAGAACCAGGAGGAAAGCTGGTATGTCCGCGGCTGGGGCAATTATGAAACCACCTCCGGTGATGGAGGATTTCTGGATTCATTCAATGCTCTGAAACAACAGATGGATTTTGTGGCGAATCAGTACAGGGTTCAGATGGAGAGCATGGCCCAAAGAAAGCAGGACATGCTTAAAGATATAAGAGACAACATTTGGATCACTGTGGGACTGGCTCTTGGACCCTTTCTCTACAATCTGTTTGTGTTACTTTTAATGCATATCTCTGTATATTCCGGACTTTTAAGTATCATATGCATCTTCCTTGAAATCGCGGAAATCCCGCTGTTTATTGTCTGTGAATTTTATATCCTTCCGGGACAGATCAGGCGACTGGGAAATCGCCTCTGGCAGAAGAAGGTTTTGAATTCAGGACCGGAGCTGGCGGAATATAGAAAAAAGCATGGAATCATTTCTTTTGAAGACGAGAGAATGTTTCTTGAAGAAAAGCTTCAGGAATACGACAATATGTGTAAAGAAATAGAAGAAATGGAGCTGGATAAGTCAAATGGTGTCTTTTCCATGCTGTATGCCGGAGATACTGACACAATGGCTCCGGCACAGGTGGAAGTACTGGACAGGATGCGAACACTTACCGTAATGCAGGAATGCAGAGCCAGTGTTACTGAGACGAGAAAAGAAATCGGGCCTGGCTGGCTCATCGTGGGATTTTCTATTTTTATGATTGCCATAAGTGTTATTCTGATTATGTGAATCCCAGAGCTATGTGCCATATCGCTTTCTGCGATATGCAAGCCTTCCTGCGGAAGCCTTGGTTCTGCTTCGCAGAACGCATCCTCACTTCGTTCGGACCCTGGGAGCCCTCGGTGCTTTGCACCGTATCCCAGAGCTATGTTGACGGGGTATGACGCTTTTGATACAATTAGCAGTAATGTAAAAAAATAAATCGGAGGATATCAGTATGAAAGCATACAAAGATATGTCAAAAGAAGAACTGGCTGAGGAGATTAAAGAACTCAAGGTACAGTATAAGAAATTTCAGGACATGGATCTCAAATTGGATATGAGCCGTGGTAAGCCATGTCGTGAGCAGCTGGACATTTCCATGGGAATGATGGATGCCCTTAATTCAGAGGCGGATCTTTCCTGTGCTGATGGAACAGACTGCCGTAATTACGGAGTTCTTACAGGTATAGAAGAAGCCAAGGTTCTTATCGGCGATATGATGGAGAACAATCCCGACAATATAATCATTTACGGAAATTCATCATTGAATGTAATGTATGATACCATTGCAAGAGCCATGACTCATGGTATCCTCGGAAATACTCCATGGTGCAAGCTGGACAAGGTAAAGTTCCTTTGCCCTGTTCCGGGCTATGACAGACATTTTGGAATCACAGAGTATTTCGGAATCGAGATGATTCCGGTTCCTATGTCACCGGAAGGCCCTGATATGGATATGGTTGAGAAGCTGGTTTCAGAGGACGAAGCAATAAAGGGTATCTGGTGTGTACCTAAGTATTCAAACCCTCAGGGTTATTCATATTCAGATGAGACCGTCAGACGTTTTGCGAGACTGAAGCCTGCCGCAAATGATTTCAGAATTTTCTGGGATAATGCATATGGAATTCATCATCTTTATGAAGATAAGGAAGATTATATAGTTGAGATTCTTGCAGAATGTAAGAAGGTTGGTAATCCGGATCTGGTTTATAAATTCGCATCCACCTCTAAGATATCATTTCCGGGAAGTGGTATAGCAGCTCTTGCTACATCACCTAACAACATGGAGGATATACTGAATCAGCTGAAGCATCAGACCATCGGACATGATAAGGTAAATCAGCTTCGTCATGTGAGATTCTTCAAGGATATTCATGGAATGACAGAGCATATGAAGAAGCATGCTGCAATAATCAGACCGAAATTTGAGATGGTGCTTAGCATTCTGGATGAGAGACTGGGCGGCCTTGAAATTGGTCAGTGGACAAGACCTATCGGCGGATATTTCATCAGCTTTGATTCGCTGGACGGATGCGCTATGGAAATAGTTGATAAGGCAAAGAAGGCCGGAGTAGTAATGACAAATGCGGGAGCTACATGGCCATACGGAAAGGATCCTCATGATTCAAATATCCGTATCGCACCAACACTTCCAACACTGGAAGATCTTAAGCTGGCCGCTGAACTCTTTACACTCTGCGTAAAGCTTGTCAGCGCCCAAAAAATATACGATGAACTGAACTAAACTCAAATGAGTCAGTAGGGACGGTTCTCTCTGAGTCAGTAGGGACGGTTCTCTCTGACTCGCTCCGTAGGAGTGAGTCAAGGAGAACCGTCCCTAGCTGACTCATTGGATGAAATATAGAAAGAAAAAAGGTAACAAGTATGAAGCTGGATATTGTGTACGAAGATGAATATATTATCGCCTGCGTGAAGCCCTATGGGGTTCCTGCGCAGCCGGACAAAACCTTCGGAGAGGATATGGTGACTCTTGTGCAGGAGTACCTGTATGAAAAGGGTGAGTCAGACAGAAACGTCCCTATTGACTCATTTGGTGATTCAGGGGAGCCGTATGTGGCGATTATTAACAGGCTGGACAGGCCGGTGGGTGGAATCATGCTTTTTGCGAAGGATGAGGATACGGCGGCTAAGCTTAGTGATATGGTGCAGGACGGTGAGATTCAGAAGTTTTATCAGGTTATTGTGAAGGGTTACCTTGAGGAACCGGAGGGTGAATACGAGGACTGGCTGTTTCATGATAAGAAAAATAATGTGACGAAGGTGGTTTCTAAGGGAACTAAGGGAGCTAAAAAGGCTATTCTCAGCTATGAGGTTCTGGATGAGCTGGATACCGACGAGGGTGCTGTATCCTATGTGCTGGTGGAGCTGCTCACGGGAAGACATCATCAGATCCGCTGTCAGATGGCAGCCCACGGAAATCCTATCTGGGGTGATGATAAATACTGTGGCCAGGCTGAAAATGAAAGTAAAGCTGGTAAAATGGCACAAAATAAAAAGAATAATAGTAAAAATATAAAGGGAAAAAAGCCTTCTAAAAAGCATGAGATAGGACTTTACTCCACCAGAATGGAATTTGTTCATCCTGTAACCGGTGAGGAGATTTGCCTTCACAGAGAACCGGAGGGTGGTCCCTTCGATATTGCAGATCAGATGGACTGGTAAGACTTATGGATAGTACCAGAAGCAGAGTTTTAAAGGAATTAGAACAGAATAAAGGACAGTACGTGTCGGGAGAGGCATTGGCTGAGTCCTGCGGAGTTTCCAGAAATGCTATCTGGAAAAGTATAGGTGAGCTGCGAAAGGACGGATACGCCATAGATTCTCAGAAGAAGAAAGGATATATGCTGCCTGAGGGTTCAGATATCATTTCCCGGGAGGGAATAAGTCTTTATCTGACCGAGGAGCTTTCCGAGCTTATCTATGTATATGACACGGTGGACTCCACCAATATGGAGGCGAAGCGGTTCCTGACTCAGGGCAGACCCGGATGCTTCAAACATGGAATAACTCTGGTGGCGAAATCTCAGACTGCAGGTCAGGGCCATAATAATACCGAGTTCAAATCTCCGGAGGGAGGAATTTACCTTAGCGTCATAATGAATCCTGGCAAAACGAAACTCATAAAGAGCGGGACCGGAAAGAACCAAGCCGGAAAGAATCAAACCGTCAAAGCATCTTTACCGGATATAATCTCCGAAAGGGTGAAGGCTTCTCTGGAGAAGGTGCTTGATGTCAGACTTACCCGGAATAAAAAGGGTGGTATCTATCAAAAGAACAAGAAAATCTGCGGCATTCTGACCGAAGGGATAGTGGATATGGAGACCGGGATCTTCAGCAACTATATCGTCGGAGTTGGAATCCGATTTGATGAAATCGAAAATGCTGCTGCTGCCAATAAAAACATGGTGGTGGCGGAGATTATAGAAAGTGTTTTGCATTAGTGATAATCAAAGGAGGATATATAAAAATGAATGAGAATATCGTAAAAAGAAATGATCTGCTTTCACAGAAGATCATCAAGGGGCTGGAATCCAGAAATATGTCAGGATATTATGCAAAGGACAAGGATGAGGCCTTAAAGCTTGCACTGGCGCTGATTCCAGAAGGATCATCTATTGCCATGGGCGGTGCGAAAAGTGCTCATGAAATAGGCCTTGTTGAAAAGTTAAAAGAAGGAAATTACAATTTCATCGACAGAGATCAGATGCAGGATAAAAGAGCTGCCATGCTGGCTGCCTACGATGCTGATTTCTTCCTTTCAAGTGCAAATGCCATGACTGAGGACGGAATCCTTGTAAACATAGATGGTAATTCAAACCGTGTATCAGCTATTGCACAGGGACCCAAGAAGGTTATATTCATAATCGGAATGAATAAGGTATGCAGTGATCTGGACAGCGCAATGAAGAGAGCAAGAAATGTGGCTGCACCTATCAATGCACAGCGTTTTGGACTTTCTACTCCATGTGCCAAGACAGGATCATGTATGGATTGTAAATCAATAGATACCATCTGCTGTCAGTTTCTCATCACAAGATTCTCTCATCACGAGGGAAGAATACATGTGATAATGGTGAATGATAATTTGGGATTTTAATATGAGTCAAAAGGGACGTTTCTCCTTGACTCACTCCGTTGGAGTGAGTCAGAGAGAAACGTCCCTTTTGACTCACATCAGTTCATTCCTTTGGCGGGCTTTGGTTCAGTTTTTGTTTTGTTGTTTCCGCCAGATTTTTTTTGCACTGCTTTTTTCTTAAGTTTTGCTTGGTTTTTGGCGAGTCTTTCCTGTGATGCGGCTTGTTTTGCTGCGACAACCTTGTTTGCTTCTACTTCAAGATTCTTTTTATATCTATCGAATTCTTCTACCTGCTCTACATTCTTTAGGCTCTTCTCAAATGATTTTCCATTCTGCATTTTTGCTATGGCATCGTTACCTGCGAGATTCTCTGCGAGCTGTGCAGGTGTGAGATTATCATCCTTCAGATAACCCTTCATCATGGTTCCAAACTCAGGGCTTTTTAATACTTCCCGCTTCATCATTTCATAACCCATGGAATTAAAGGTTTTAACTCCGGGAGTTCCCTTAGATGATGCAAGACGTCCAACCAGTATATCGGTGGCAAGATCTACAAGCTTCTTTTTGCCTTCTTTATCCTTAGGCATCTCATTCATGTTTGCAATCTCATTGTAGGCATCCATGAATTTCTTTGTTGCATAGGAGGTTCTGAACTGATCTATAGTATGATCTTTCTGAACAAGATCATTAGCAGAAAGATTTCTGAGCATTGCTTTTCTTTCAGTTTCTACAAATTCACCCAGCTCCACTGCTCCTGCGAGACGTTTTTTTCCGCCTGAAGATGAAGCTCCCATACGCTTGTTCTGGTATACCTTAGAATAATGCATTACTGCATCCAGCTTGCTGAGATACTTGATACTATATTCTTCAAGTTTTTCTTTCTCGGCAGGTCTTGGATTCTCCTTAAGGAATTTATGAAGCTCTTCAGTAGCAAGTCTGAGATTTTTATGTTCATCATTTTCACTTCCGAATTTGAGATCTGTTCTTGGAGAATTAAGGAGTGCCATCATCTGTTCAACCTTCTCAGCCTTTGATTCGGCTACTAAAGGCTTTGCAGGTGCAGGTACTGCGCTTGCCAACCCTTTCTCAATTTCCATCTCACGCTGAACCATATTGGATTTGGTATATAAGAAAAACTTAACTGTGGCTTTGACATCAATTTCGTTATCGTGCTTTTCTGTAAGATAACCTTTTTTTATTCCGTCATCGATAATTTCATAGATGTTATCTAAGATTTCCTTACGCTGTTTAGCATCCTTCAGAGGTGTTGAGGTTATCTTTTTATAATAATTATATATCTTATTAATATATTGTTCCTGCTCATAAGAGTTGTACTTAGGAGGATTATAGATTTTTAAATCTTCAAGCTTCAGAGCTCTGTTGCATACGGTGTCTCTATGAAGATCCAGTCCTACCTGGTAAAATGCTGCAAGAATCGGGATATCATCCAAATGCCATCCCTGCTCCAATCCGTTTTTATATGCATCCAGGCTGCAATGCATATTTGAAGTACCACGAGCAGATAAAGGATGAATGTGAAATGGGTCATTACCCTGGGCTATAACAAAATCATTCAGAAGTTCATTGACAACAGACTGCTTTTCAATAGCGGCAATACATTTATTATAATTATATGTCAGTGGAACAATCTGGTTATAAATCTTCTGTCTGATTTCAGCTTCCTGTTCCGGAGTCATGACTCCGTTGTTGGCATCTTTTGCATCATAATAATCATCCAGAGAGTTCAAAACCTTGCTGGTCTGAGATAAAACATCATATATAGGAAAACGTTTTTCCCATTTTTTGATTTTGTCCTTAAGCTTTTTTACTCCCGGATTTTTCTGGGTTTCCAGTCTTGTTTCAATACAAGCCTGAATCGCCGCCCTGGAATTTCCAAGTGGTGTTTTAAAGGTCTCATAATAATCGGTTCTGCCCTTTGCCTGACCTCTAAGTCTCTCTGATGAATAAAGTCTTATAAGATCAGATGCTTTCTTGTCGTAAGCATCTTTTATTTGAATATTTTGATTTATATGGTTGTCGATATAGTCGGCAGCGTCATTAAGGGCCTTCTTATACTCTTCATATGCTTCCTGATTATATATCTTTAATGTAGGAAGTTCCTGACCTACAATATCTATATGATTTTTGGTACCATCAGCATTGGGGTCAAAAGCTCTGTCATAAAGGTTTTCATCATTTGCACACCTGTCTGAGTTGGTAACAGTTTCATAAATATCAGAATTCATTACCTGTTCAATGCCTTTAATGCCATTAAAAGCTGAGTCAACCGTCATAAAAGCGCCGTTAAGCTCAAGGAAAGTAGGGACTTTCAGGTTTTTCTCATGCTGTTTTAGTTCTTTGGGAGGAATGATATACTTTTCATATTCTTTTTTATCATAATACTCTTCAAGCTCGTCTAATTCTTTAATATCTATATCATCTTGTTTTTCTTTCATAGCTATAATCCTTTCTCTATTAAACTTTAAAGAACCTTTTGACACTAAAATAATAATATACAAAGTACAACAAATGCGCAACAAGGTTATAAATTAATCTGAAAAGATACTTTAGTCAACCTGATAGAATATACAGGTTGACTAAAGGCACGGCTTGTGATAGGATTACCTGGTGCAAAAAATGCTATACATTCATTGAACATATAGGAAAGGACATAGGAAAGATAATGAAAACTATATTTTTAATTGCACTTGGAATTTATCTCCTTATTTTTTTGATCATAGGAATTCTGGATCTGAAGAAGGTCAGAACCTTTGCGGATTATGGGGTGGC
>CADBMW010000164.1 GCA_902795855.1 uncultured Lachnospiraceae bacterium | reverse complement strand
TTTCGAACAAAAATGCCGCTCGACTTTTCTCATGATGTCTCGTTTAACTTGTCTGTTCTCGCGACAGCTTGTTTATAATACTACTTTGATTTCTCAATGTCAACCACTTTTTTAAAAAATTTTTCAAAAAAATTTTCAGGCCATTTTTCTTTACATATTTATAATAAATGCCACTATCTTATTCTTTACTTTAATACACCTCCATGATATAATTTGCGCAAACGGTTGTTCATGTTATATTTTCTTTATTTATTGGATTAAAAAAGGAGCAGGATATGGATTCAAAATCACTTATCAGTTATATCAATGGGGGAAGTCTGGATGATCGTCTTCTGGATATTTATCTTGATCCCCAGCGTATTAATTATCAGAGAGAAAGATATATTAAAGCCATAAAGGAATATGAAAATCTTTTTGGCGAAAATGATATCCACATTTATAGTGCACCGGGCCGTACTGAGGTTGGCGGAAATCATACGGATCATCAGCACGGTGAAGTTCTGGCCGCTTCCATTAATGATGATGCCATTGCAGTGGTCAGTAAAAATGATAAAGGAACCATAAATATTAAATCCGAAGGTTATGATATGATAACCATTTCCATTGTTGATATAGAAAAACGGGATGAGGAAGAAGGCACTACTCTCTCACTTATCCGTGGTATTCTTGCAAATACAAAGGAACGCATGTTTAATATAGGAAGCTTTGATGCTTATATAACCAGCGATGTACTGGGAGGGTCAGGTCTATCCTCTTCTGCAGCCTTTGAAACAATAATCGGAAATATAATATCCGGACTATATAATAATATGAAGATTGATGCAGTAACTATTGCCATGATAGGCCAGTATGCTGAAAATGTTTACTTCGGTAAGCCCTGTGGTCTCATGGATCAGATGGCATGTTCTGTAGGAAGTCTCTGCCATATCGATTTCCTTGATCCGGAAAATCCTGAAATTGAGAGAATTGAATTTGACATGGACCAGGCCGGCTACTCTCTTTGCATTACTGATACAAAGGGAAGTCACGCAGATCTGACTCCGGATTATGCTGCAGTTCCTGCAGAAATGAAACAGATAGCCCAGAGCTTTGGAAAGGATGTTCTAAGAGATATTGATCAGCAAAGTGTTGTAGAAAGCATTCCTAAGCTCAGAGAAAAGTTTGGTGACAGAGCATGCATGCGTGCCCTTCACTTCTATGAAGAATGTAAAAGGGTTAAGGCTCAGGCTGATGCCCTGAAAGATGGTAATATCCAAATCTTCCTTAATAATGTAAAAGCATCCGGAGATTCTTCCTTTAAGTTTCTTCAGAATGTTTATACAAATAATGACATTACCCATCAGAATGTTTCCATAGCACTCTGTATAAGCGAAATGGTTCTTGAAGATGATTACGGTGTTTCAAGAGTGCATGGCGGTGGCTTTGCCGGAACCATCCAGGCCTTTGTAAAGAATGAAAAGGTAGATGAATATAAAGATGCTTTGGATAAGGTATTTGGAAAAGGATCCTGCAACGTTCTTAAAATAAGAAAATATGGTGGATTGAAAGTTATATAGTATTTTTAAATAGTAGTTGTATTAAAGTAATATAAAAAAAGATGCAGCAGTAATATAGAGGTAAAGTACAAAAGGAGATTTATAAATATGTCCGATATAAATAAGCTTATATATGAACTGATTGAATATGGAACTTCTACCGGTCTCATTCCCGATGATGACAAAATCTATACAACAAACCGACTTCTGGAGTTTTTCAAAATTAATGAATACAGTCTTCCTGAAGATAAAGTAATAGAAGAAATAGAATCCTCTCCCCGTGAGCTTCACCTCATCCTGGAGGATATGATGGAATATGCAAAAGAAAATGGTATGATGGAATCTGATACCGTCACTTACAAGGATCTTTATGATACAGCCATCATGGGACTTATAACTCCGCCTCCTTCTATTATAAGAGCTGAGTTTAATAAGCTCTATGAGGAAGACCCGGTTAAGGCTACAGATTATTATTATGGAATTAGCAAGGCTACAAATTATATTAGAACCGACAGAATAATCAAGGATGAGAAATGGGTTACAGATACGGACTTTGGAAAGCTGGATATAACCATTAATTTATCCAAACCGGAAAAGGATCCAAGGGATATAGCCGCTGCAGGAAAAGCTAAAAAGTCAGGATATCCGGCCTGTCTTCTCTGCAGAGAAAACGAAGGCTATGCAGGTCATTTATCACATCCCGCAAGACAGAATCACAGAATAATACCTATAAAACTGGATGGAGAAAACTACTATCTGCAATATTCACCTTATGTTTATTATAATGAGCACTGCATCATTTTTAATGAGCAGCATATTCCAATGAAAATAAATAAATCCACCATGAAGAAGCTGCTCAGCTTTGTAAGCAGATTTCCTCATTATACTGCAGGTTCAAATGCTGATCTTCCAATTGTGGGAGGCTCTATCCTCTCACATGATCATTTCCAGGGTGGAAATTATGAATTTGCAATGGTCAGAGCTCCTTATGAAAAGGAATTTGTTATAGAAGGCTTTGAAGATATTCATGCAGGAATAATCAAATGGCCTATGTCCACCATAAGGCTTCAGGGAAAAGATATGGACAGGATTGCCGAACTGGCTGATCATATACTTTCAAAATGGAGAAACTATACAGATGAGGAAGCCTTCATATTTGCCCAGACAGATGGTGAACCTCATAATACCATTACTCCAATTGCCAGAATCAGAAAAGCCGGAAATGATATCAATAAGGTTGACATAACTTCAGATGTATTTGAGCTGGATCTGGTTTTGAGAAATAATATTACCACCGAAGAAAATCCTTTGGGAGTTTATCATCCACATGCCCAGTATCATCACATCAAAAAAGAAAATATAGGACTTATCGAGGTAATGGGACTGGCCATACTTCCTGCAAGATTAAAAAATGAGATAAAGGTTCTTCAGGACTGCATATTAAGTGGTAAGGATCTTTACTCTGAAGATTGCATCATAAGCCACGCTGCGTGGGCAGCTGAGTTTCTTCCAAAATATGGATACTCTGTTGACACCGACGGAAGTACTACTGCTGTAGTCACAAAGCTTCCTGAAGGAAATGAAGAAGAATTGCGCTCTAGTTTACATAAGATGATTCAGGATGAGATAGGTTATGTATTTTCCGGAGTTCTGGAGGATGCCGGAGTATACAAATATAATGAAACCGGATTGAACGGATTCATGAGATTTGTAGAATCTCTGAATCTTTAATACTTCTAAAAAAGGGGGGATGAGTTTCTACTCATCTCCCTCCATTTTTGCAAGCTTTGCAGCCTGGTCGGCTGCAGTAAGTGCATCGATAAATTCATCAAGATCACCATTCAGTACTTCATTAAGTCTGTATGATGTAAGCTTTATTCTGTGATCTGTAACTCGGCTCTGTGGGAAGTTGTAGGTACGAACCTTCTCAGAACGGTCTCCTGATCCAATCTGACTTCTTCTTGCTTCAGACTCTGCATCATGGGCTTTCTGGATTTCCAGATCATAGAGCTTGGTCTTCAGAAGTGCAAAAGCCTTTGCCTTATTCTGAATCTGTGATTTTTCAGTCTGACTGTAGATTACGATTCCTGTTGGATAATGTGTAAGTCTTACAGCTGAGTCAGTTGTATTTACGCACTGTCCACCATTTCCGGATGCACGCATAACGTCAATACGGATATCCTTTTCATCTATAGTTATATCTACATCCTCTGCCTCAGGCATGATGGCAACTGAAGCTGCAGATGTGTGAATACGTCCGCCGGATTCTGTTTCAGGTACACGCTGAACACGGTGTACACCACTCTCGTACTTAAGCTTGGAATAAGCTCCCTTACCCTTTATCATAAAGGTAACGTCCTTGATTCCACCGATACCTGTATCATCTATAGATATAAGCTCAGACTTCCATCTCTTCTTCTCTGCGTAATGCTGATACATACGATAAAGCTCATATGCAAAAAGCGCAGCCTCTTCTCCGCCTACTCCGGCACGGATTTCTACAACTACGTTCTTGTCATCATTAGCATCCTTTGGAAGAAGGAGAATCTTCAGCTCGTTTTCACAACGTTCTATATTCTTCTTAGCCTCGGACAGTTCTTCCTTAGCCATCTCCTTCATCTCTTCATCAGATTCCTCTTCAAGAATAAGGAGACTGTCTTCTTCATCCTGCTTGGCAGACTTATATTCTTTATACTTTTCAACTACAGGAGTCAGATCACTCTGCTCCTTCATGAGCTTTCTGAATCTTTCCTGATCATTTACAACATCAGGTTCAGACAGCTGTTTCATTATCTCTTCAAGCTTTGCAACAAGCTCCTCAAGTTTATCAAACATTTTATCTCTCCTTATAAATTCCGGATACAACACGGTCCAGACCGCTCATATCCTTTAATCTTTTTATATCTCTGAAACCGGCATCCAGCATCATGTCCTGAACATCCATATATTCTTCACTTCCTATTTCGAATATAAGAACTCCTTCATCAGTCAGAAAATCCGGTGCTTCCTTTATTATCCTTCTGTAGAACCCAAGTCCGTCAGCCTCTCCGTCAAGGGCAAGTCTGGGTTCAAAATCCCTTACATCCTTGATAAGGTTATATATATCCTTTGTTCTGATATATGGTGGATTACTGAGTATCATATCAAACTTTACTG
>CADBMW010000163.1 GCA_902795855.1 uncultured Lachnospiraceae bacterium | reverse complement strand
TGCCAGTGGCACACGTTTTAGGCCGATTGACCGAGTCGGAGACGAGACCTAGGTGTCAGCTGATTTATCAGCTGACGGATGAGGTGTGCGATAAAGAATTAAGGTCCTCATAAAAACCCGGGTAGGATTTGGACACCGCCATGGCGTCTTCGATAGTCACCTCTCCATCAGCTCTGATGGCAGCGATGGCTGCGGACATGGCAATACGGTGATCATTGAAGGAATCAATGACTCCACCTTTTAATGTATCCTTCCCATTTATAACAATGGAATCTCCTGATTCCTTTATATCTGCGCCTAAGGCCGACAGTGTACTGATGACAGTCTGTACTCTGTCGCTTTCTTTTATTCTGAGTCTTTCTATATTTCTGATGACAGTCTTTCCGTCAGCTACTGAAGCCACAACTGAAAGGATAGGAACCAGATCCGGAATATCCGAAGCGTCGATTTCTACTGCCTTTAGTGGAGCGGGTGAAACTGTAACATCCATGCCCTCCACTGAAACATCTGCTCCAAAGGATTTCAGAAGCTCCAATATCTTCTTATCTCCCTGAAGGGAATCTGTATTAAGGCCGGTTACTGTAACCGGATTCTTTCCTATGGCTCCGGCAGCAAGGAAGAATGCTGCATTTGACCAGTCGCCATCTACATATGTTTCTTTAGTGGACCTGTAGGTCTGATTACCTGGAATGGTAAATATAACCTCACCATTTGAAAGGAGTTCTTCCTCCACCTTTATTCCAAAGCTTCTTATGACATCCAGAGTTATATCCACATACGGTCTGGATTGAAGTACCCCTGTAACATGAAGGGTGCTGTCAGTATCTAACAGTGGAAGCGCAAACAAAAGTCCTGTTATAAACTGGGAGGAAACATTTCCGGCTATTACATACTCTCCGCCGGTAAGCTTACCGGATATGGAAAATGGATTTGAACCCTGGGGAGACAGCTTCAGCCCATGAGAAATAAGTTCCTCATACATGGGAGAAAGTGGCCTCTCGCTGAGTCTTCCGTGCATTGTGATATTAGTAGCAATTCCCAGAGCGCCGATAATAGGTATGATGAAACGAAGGGTAGAACCGCTTTCGCCGCAGTCTGCCTCAGCCGGGATGATGCATCCATCCTCCGATTTGTTTTTTTCTGTGTGGCTATTTTTCGTATTGATTATAATGGGAGTAATCTCATAAAACTCAGCTTCCTTTGTTATACCGGCACCCAGTCCCTGCAGAGTCTGTACTGTGGCCTGGATATCCTTGGAGGAATCCGGCGTCAGAAGACGGGTAGGACAGTCTGACAAGGCTCCTGCAATTAGGAGCCTGTGAGCATGAGATTTGGAGGCGATGGCTCGCACCCTCCCCACGAAATTATCTATATTTATATTTAAAGTTACATTCTGTTTCATAGCAGTTTCATTTCATTTACTTCGGTGTTACACACCATCTACTTCTTCCTTAGCAATTTTACCCTCATGGAGTATATCATGAAGCTTCTGGCTGTCATTATTCACCAGGGCCTCCTTATACTCATCAAGGTATTTGATGATGGTATCCAGCTCGTAGATCAGGTTGTCCTTGTTTTCCAGGAAGATTTCTGTCCACATATCTTCGTTCAGCCAGGCAACACGAGTCATGTCCTTGTAGCTTCCGGCAGAGAAGCCTCTATGCTCCCGGGCTGTGGGACTCTTGATATAGGCATTTGAAACGATGTGTGCCATTTCTGATGTAAATGCTATCATCTGGTCATGTCTGTCTGCACTGCAGACTGTTATGCTTCCGAAGTTACATGGGCAGAGGGCATCCTTGATTCTCTCAATGAGGAACATGTCATATGATTCATCAGGGACGATAATCATGGAAGCGTCTCTGTAAAGCTTTCCTGTGCTGTATTTATATCCTGAATACTTCTTGCCTGCCATAGGATGTCCGCCAACAAAGGTGAAGCCGTATTCCCTGGCTATAGGGAAACATTCTCTGCAGATTCTCCTCTTAAGTCCACCGGCATCGATAACCAGAGCGCCCTTCTTGAAGTTTGCAGCATTGTTCTTTACGAAATCAATGATTGCCTGGTTATAAAGTGAGATGATAACAAGGTCACAATCTGAGAGATAGCCCTGATTGTAGTTGCCGGATGTCTGATCGCCTGCATCCGCGGGCTTCTCCAACAAAAGCTCGCCGTCCAGAGTTCCGTCCATTATTGCAAAGTGAGTGGTGGAAACGGTTCTGTTATAGCCCAGAACTCTGGCATTGGTATATTCCTTATATGCCTTGGCAAAGGAACCGCCAATAAGTCCCAGTCCCACAATACCTATGGTCTTTATTCCGGACCTCTTGAAATCTCCGTCCTTTTTTCTGGAGGATTTTTGATTATCCTTCTTTCCTGTATTTGTAATTCTTGTAACTGATTTTACTATGTCCAGAGATGCGATAAGCTCAGTATCCAACTTGGAGGTATCGCCGATTATTCCAAGCAGAGTCTGGTAATCCCCCTTTGAAAACTGGCAGCGCATTCCCTGCTCCTCAAACCAGTGTGTAAGCTCATCTATCTGTTCTTTTGTTGCACTTTCTTCCAGTATTGCAATCATGATAAATTCTCCATTTACTTTAATGATTTAATGTTCTAAAGTATAGCCCCATCTATAGCGTTTGTCAATGCTTGCAGTAGTGCCATAAATAGTAACAGTTACTATTCACAAAAGCCTCACTTATAGGTGTTCCATTAAAACCATGAAAGTGCTATAATTATAAAGGTGCTTTGCGCATTTTACTGATTTTTGATCAGATTAATAGATAATAATTTGAAAGGAAAAAAGTATATGGATAAAGTGAACAAGAATATTATAAAAATAATTAGAGTATTCATTGCCATTGTTCTTGTCTTTGGAATGGTATTTTCCCCAATGGCAGAAGTTTGGGCTGATGAATTGGCTATATTTGGAAGTATCACTGATTCAGAGGGACAGACTAAAAACTATACGGTGGAGGAAGTTAATAATCTCTTCAGTGATCTGGAGGCTTATGAGGGAGATGAGTTTGTCGTTGATATCAATATTGGTTTTAGGGCAGAGGGATATATAACCATTCCTCAGAACAAAAAGATCACCTTAAATCTCCATGATATAACAATTGAAAGTAGTGTAAAAAAACAGGACTATTCAGAAACTGGATATTTGCTGGATGTAGGTTCAGGAACAACTCTTACGATAAACGGTGGTAATGATGGTGCTTCTTTTATCGGCGGTAGAAACTGGGGCGACTGCGGCGGCATCTATATCAGAGAGAATGCTAATGTTACATTAAATAAAGTTACCATACAGAATTGCTGTTCTTATTATAGCAGTGGAAAAGGCGGAAGCGGTGGAGGAATTGTTATAGAGGGTGGATCAACCCTTACTCTGAACAATTCTAATATCGAGCTGTGTTACGCTGATTACTATGGTGGAGCAATCTATAGTGGTTCAGAGGAAAAAGATGTTAGTATTTATCTGAATAATACTGAGATTAATAATAATACAGCTAATAAAGATGGTGGTGCTATATATCTTGCAGGAGACAATGCTACCATACTTGGAGACGGAAATACTATTCTATCGGAAAACACAGCAACAACCGGAAGTGGCGGTGGAGTTTATTTTGCGGGAGAAACTTCGACGCTGGCAAAAGTTGTAATCTCACAAAACCTGGCGTCTACTGGCTATGGTGGTGGCGTTTATCTTTGCTATGGAGGAACTCTGAATAATCTTAATATAATTAAAAACACCTCGGCAGTTTATGGTGGAGGAGTTGTGGTAAACAATTCCGGTACCAGTATTGCTAATTGTGTGATCACTGGAAATGAATCCGCTCTTGCAGGTGGTGTATATGTAGGTCAGGGTGTAAATCAGGAATTCCTTATAGAAGGAAATACCGTTATAAATAACAATATAGGAAAAAACCTTTATCTGAAAAATGACAGCCGTGTTAATTTTGTTTTGACTGATAATGCTTCCATAACTATGGGATACGAAAGTATTACAGAAGACTACAGAATAGTAACACAGGGAGAGCCGGGAGACAGTATCAAGTCTGCAAACTGCCTCCGGTATCTTACGTCAGAAAATGATGGCTATGTATTTACATTTAATTCGACTCCGAATAACAGAAAGATTTATCTTGAGAAGGAAGATAATATAACTCAGGGAAATCCTGATCCGAATTTCGGACTGGTTACATATATCAATGCTACAGATACAGCTCCGCAGGTAGTTGGAACAGTTGGGGATAGTGATCTGATAAAGGGATATTTCAGATATGCAGCTGAAGATGGAACTACCTGGGATTCAGCTTCCTTATTCTATTATTCAGATGGATTCTTTTCTGACAATACTCAGTATAATGAGAGACTTTCATCAGCATCTATAGCATTTGCTCTTAGTACAGGTGGTCTTTCTACAACAGGCTACGGGGATAAGCATATGGCCGGAAGACAGTTCCTTTCAGATATAGGCTGTGATGATGAGACTATCTATGTTAATGATGATCAGATAAGTAAGCCCGGAACAAAGACTGTGGGGGTTACTATTGGCCAGAAGACTATAGGTGATACTGTCCTTATTCCAGTTGGAATCAGAGGAACTGTGCTTGAAGCTGAGCGTGCTGTAAGCTTTAACATGGGAGTGGCAGATACTTCAATCAATAATGAGCATGCAGGCTATGCAGCAGCTGCTGATAAGGTTTTAGCTGAGATTAAGGATTATATAGATGATAATAATCTGGGCGCTAAAGTTACCAGCGGAAAGGCAAAACTTTGGATTGTAGGTTACTCTGCAGCCGGAGCTGTGGCAAATCTTACATGTAAAAGAGTTATAGATGACACAATTCTTAATAAGTCAAAGGTTTATGGATATACCTTTGAAGCGCCTATGGGTGGATCAAAGTCTCTGAATAATGAATCATATAACTGCATTCATAATGTTGTAAATGCTTATGATATGGTAACTCTTCTTGCTCCTGAAAAATTCGGCTTTGGCAGATATGGAGTGGATCATAAGGTGCAGTATTTTGATAAGCTCAGAGAAGATGAAATAAAAGCAAAGATAAATGCATTTAATAATCAGCTGATCACAGTAAGTCATGATCTGGATTATGATGATAATTTCAAGGTATATAGTCTCGATAACAGTAGTGATGCAAACAATAACCGTTTCACTGCTGATGAAATCTTTGTAGAAGTTAATGATTCGGAAAATGAAGCGGCTTTGGAAGCAACTACCATGGCTACCTTCAATAAGAGCTTTGTTCAAAGTGTTCTTGACTGGTCGGTAACCAGCAGAGCGGCATATTCAGCCACAAAATTTACTTTGGATACTTCTGCAGGGAAAACTGTAGAAGAAGCTGTTAGTAATATTTTCAGCACCATTTACTCTACCGAGGAAGGTGGTCTGGCCTTCAGAGAGACAGCTGATAAAATCTTTGAGGATGGTTTTTCTGATGACAATAAACAGACAATAAACAGTGCACTTTCTAATAAAAAATGGACAGTTAAAACTAAGGCTGAGAAGTCTGAATATGTAGATATGTTCTATAATGCTTTGGTTAAAACCGGGGCACTGGAAGGTTATTCAGCAAGCGAAAGAAGCAAAATAAAGGCAAATCTTCCGGCATTTCTGGATGCGGTATTTAAATATGCGGATGAAGATTATGAAAACTACAATAGAGAGGATAATCCTCTTAAAATAAAAGGATGCCGTATGGTAATGCTGGCTACTCTTGTTATGAATTCCAGACGAATCAGAATGCAGCATTATCCGGAGGTTACTCTTGCATGGGTAAGATCTGAAGACAGTGCTTTTGACGCAGAAAAGACTTCTTACTATATTATAAGTCCTGACTCAGTTGAAGCTCCTACTGCATGGGAAGATGGACAGACAGAGGTTCTTTCTACAGAGAAAAAGAATACCATAAAGGGCAGCGGTCTTATTAAGCTGGATTCAAAGAATCTGAAGGGTGAGACTATTCATTATACTCTGGAGGACATAACTGATGATCCTACAAATCCAGTAGTTGTAAAGCAAAATGGTGTCTACTATAAGGGTATACAGTTAGAGGAAGGACATTACTACAGAATTAAGACCTATACATCTTCCAATGGCGAAAAGGGTGAGACTGTTACATATATTATCGATAAGGAAAGAATATTTGAAGACTACATGCCTAAGATTGAAGGCGTAGAAATCGAAATGGCAGCTCCTGAAGGCGGAGAAGCTCTTGCTGATTCTTTAGAAAACATAAAGTTCAAGTATGATGGTACTAAAGAATTTACAGTTGATCCGGAAAATCTTGAGATTACATGGAATCCTGCAGCAGGTGAAAAGGCTGCCTATGAAACAGCTTACAGTGTTAATGTAAAGATTAAGAAGAATACAGATGGAAAATACAAGATAATCACAGGCGCTGGAGATGCTCAGAGAGTAACACCGACCACTCTTGATCTTGATTTTGGAGACAGTGCTACAGCAAAGATAAATGATACACAGGCTGTACTGGATAAGACTACACCTCAGATAAGCTATCAGTTTGCTGCGACAGCACTTGATCCGACTCCTTCAGCATCTGCAGAGTCCGGTGATTACATAAATGATATCATTCTCACTCTTTCAACAAGGCTTGAGGGAGCAGATATATATTATACATTGACAGGTAATGATCCTAGTCCGGGAAAACCATTGACAAATAAATATGCAGGGGCATTTAGTATACCTAAGTCAACGGCCATGACCTTTGATGACGATACTATAGTTATGAAAGCAGCTACTTATAAGGATGGCAAGCTTGTAGGAGAAGTGCTTACACGCAGCTATCATTTCCTGGACAATATAGAACTTCCAACATTTGAGTCACTTACCTATAACGGAACTCCTCAGATCGGTATTCCGGCATATAAGTTCTATACAGTTGACGCTATACCAGGAAGCAATGTAACTATTAAGGATGGAAATGTTCTGGCACAGGATGCAGGAACATACAGCGTACGTGCTCATATAGTAAATGGTCTGGATTGGAAGATAACGGATGATTTTGGAGAAGATACCTATACAAATGAGGATCAGATTCTTAGCTT
>CADBMW010000162.1 GCA_902795855.1 uncultured Lachnospiraceae bacterium | reverse complement strand
GTTATTATTCACAATATCAGAATATTCTGGAGGAAAAAACTCACCATCATCCCTTATCCATCCCTCGAATAAATATTCATCACTTATAGGATCAGGCTCGAAATAATAAATACTCTCATTTTCATTTACTTCTGCGATTAAATTCTCATTATCATAAGTAATTATAGCGTTAACCCCATAACTTCCTCTGAATTCCCCAAATTCTCCGGGTTCAAATCGATTTATGTGGGTATTCACAACACTCCACACAGGCGTAATAATTATATCACCATTAGGAACATATTCCGTCACTTCATCATATGAGAGTAATGTAGTATCATCTACTTCTGAAATCTTAAACCCATCAAATATATATCCGGAATTCCACGCTTCAGAAATTGTATCTTTGCATGATGTGTATAATGATTCACCTTCTCTAACTTCAAATTCAAATCTATCCGGCCCGGAAATCAAATGACCTGCACCCTTATTCCATCTATAATAATCTTTCTCATCAAGATCGTATGTAACCTTGAATTTTTCTCTTTCATCCAACCTTATATCTGTATTGAATACAATATCATTTGTAACAATAAAATTATAAATATACTTCTTAGTATCAGTATCTTCATTCCTGGTATTATCAAATTCATAAGCTGCATTTATACAATAATGATTATCATCACCAGGTGTAGTAAATCCAAGAAACACATGATCCTCATCTATTTCACCTAGTTTTTCAAGAATCTTATCGTATTCTCTCTCAAAAGAATAATCCTGCATTGAATAAAACGAATAAAATTCTTCTCCATCTCTGACAAATGAAACTTTACACATAGGTTTCCAATTAGCAGTAATATATGAGCCCACCGGCAAAGTCATATTTCTAAAAATAAAATCACCAACAGTATAATGGTTACCGGTTTTACTATCCACCCAATCAGCTAAATAGAATAATTCTTTTTTAAACGGATTTCTGAAGAAAAAATCATAATAATCTTCTATAAGAGTAGCGAATACTCCCGTTTTTTCTTCACCTTCACATGTATATTTCCCACCATTTAAATTAATAGTATGTTTATCTTCATCCTTAAAACCTAAGGAATCCTCATCCATCCAGTTTGCAATAAACGTCAAGTGATCATCCCCGGTAATATAATGTGCGCCCGGTTCAAGAACAATCCCTTCACATGTCCAATACATAAACTTCTTACCCTCCGGAGAAGTAAACGTACTCTCAGGAAGTTCATAACAATAAGCATTTTCAGCAGTCAATAGAATATCATCCATCTGACCTGTTCCTTCTCCTGGTTCAAAACTAAGAGTAAGAACTGTAGCCGGTTGTGGTAAGCTATTGAACCTATATAAAAATGCAACAGTCTGGGCACGGTTGATTATTCCTGCAGGATTAAAATGTGTAGCATCCTTACCGGAAGTTATTCTCTTTTCAAGTGCCCAAAGAACAGCATCTGTATAAAATCTATTATTATCAATATCAACAAATGGATTTATAGAATCTGATGGTTCCGGCTTACCGGCAGCTCTCCATAGAAAAGTAACAAACTGTGATCTCGTACATGTATTAAAAGGTGCAAATTTAGAAGCTGTTATACCTGACGTGATATCATTCTCTGATGCCCATAAAACAGGCTTATAATAAAAAGAAGACTCATCAACATCTATAAACGGATTAACTACTGTATCGGGTTCAGGACATCCATATAATCTCCACAAAAAGGAAACCACTTGTGCTCTATTGCAATTATTATATGGTTTAAATAGTTCTTCTGTAACACCTGCAACTATCTTTGGATCAGTGGAGTTTGCCCACATAACTGCATCATAATAAAATGCATTTTCATCTACATCCGAAAATCCATTTTCTTTGTCCTTCGCATAAGATGGACATGTTAAAGAAAGACAAATGCAGATAATAATCAGGAAACAGGGTAAAACAAAAGAATTCTTCATATTCTTAACCTCCGACAGTCAGTATTATTATTCAGTAAAATACAAGTATATTAAAGTTCTTCCTTTTCCTCCATAACACTGAGATATGCAGGACGGATGATCTTGCCCTGTCCTACCATCTCCTCAAGGCGGTGTGCGCTCCAGCCTGCTATACGCGCGATGGCGAAAAGCGGTGTGTAGAGCTCCTGAGGGATGCCCAGCAT
>CADBMW010000161.1 GCA_902795855.1 uncultured Lachnospiraceae bacterium | reverse complement strand
CAGTCCTTCATTATAAGCGCAGACCATTCCCATATAGGAGCCACCATCTTCCAGTTTTCCTTCTACTGTAAGATTTTTGATTGTTCCGGTATTCCAGCCAAACAAACCAAGATATTTGTCAGTTGTACTTACTGACTTCACATTTGAAATAGTATATCCCCCACCATCAAAAACACCTTTAAATGCTTTTGAGCTGCCTATGCTTGTCCAAGGTGAAGTTGTAAGAGTTATGTTATTTCCAAGTTTATAATATCCGGTAAGATCTGCTGTTTTTCCAATTTCAACCATAGCAAGAAGCTGATTTTCTGATGTAATAATTGTCGGAGCAGTTTCCGTACCCTTATCAATATCATTCAGATAATCTTCAGGTGCATCATGTAATACTTTTTCTTCTTCATTGTATTCTTCTACCTGAGCATTTTCATCCACATTCAGATCTGTATTGCTGTCAGTAGTATTATCATTATTATCTGTTTTATTCTCTATAGTCTGATCAGTATTCTGCTCGCTGATTTTATCTATATTACTATTCTTATCATCCTCGGTATCTTTTTCCGCACTGGTCTGTTCATTGAGCTGAGCAGATTCATTATTCTCAGTATTCTCCCGAACATCCTCTTTCGAATCAGGTGCAGTATTATTCACTGGATCAAGATCATCCTGAACATTTGTAAGTTCGTCGGTCTGTTCAATAGTTCCAGCCGTAGTATTAGACTCATTCCCTTCCGCTCTTACCACACTAAGTCCATAGTTATTTGATAACAGTGAAATAACCATTACAAATACTAAAAGCTTTGCGATAATTCTTTTTCTCATCTTCTCCATTCTTCTACTCCTCGCAATTCACAATACTCATTGAATATCAATCTTTATCAGGCTGTTAATAATACTGATAATTTTATGACAAATATATGAAATTTTATCACATTTATCAGCCTCTAATAAGTGGCGAAAGGTAGTGGCAAATAATAACGCCACTACCTTTATCAGAATCCAAAACAGCACAAAAATACGAGGGTTCAGTAATACCGAACCCTCGTTCTCTATGTATTATTTGATTTATATTCTCTTTAAACCATTTTTCTTATTTCATATCACGTATCGGACTGCTTTACCTTGTATCCGACTTTTTCATCTTCAGAAGAATTAAATCAATCCTCTTTCCTTATGGCTGTTCCGATACCTGTATCTGTGTAGAATTCCAGAAGCAGACAATGCTCAAGACGGCCGTCCAGAATATGGACTCTTGATACACCATTGTTCATGGCATCTATACAATTCTGAAGCTTTGGAAGCATTCCGCCACCTACTACGCCATTATCTATGAGAGCCTGTGCCTCATCTATGGTCATTTCGGAAATGAGTGACTTCTTGTCCATTGGATCTGTAAATACACCTTCTATATCTGTTAAAAATACCAGCTTCTCTGCATTTATTGCAGTAGCTATGGCACATGCACAATCATCAGCATTTATGTTGTAATCGTGCTCGTCCTCCAGACCCATTCCTATAGGTGCAACAACCGGAATGAAATCTGCATCCAGAAGAGATTCTATAACTGAACTATCTGTTGCTACAACCTCGCCTACATAACCTATGTCCTTGCCATCTGACAGCTTCTTCTGAACCTTCAAAAGGCCGGCATCCTTACCGCTTATACCTACAGCCTTCAGACCAATCTTGGACATAAGTCCTACCAGGCTCCTGTTAACGTTATTCAGAACCATCTCTGCAACCTCAAGAGTAGGTTCATCTGTAACCCTGAGACCATTCTGGAAATGGGTTTCCATTCCAAGTCTGTCTATCCACTTGCTTATTTCCTTGCCACCACCATGAACTATGATAGGCTTGAAACCTACAAGCTTAAGAAGCGCTACATCCCTGATAACATTGTACTTCAGATTCTCATCAAGCATGGCTGAGCCGCCGTACTTAACTACTATCTTCTTTCCGTTAAATTTCTGAATATAAGGAAGCGCCTCTATAAGTGTCTGGGCCTTCTTTTGAACTTCTGCTATATCATCATTCTTTTTCATCATTTTTTCCTCTTTTCCCTATCCTACGACCGATAGTCTGCATTTATAGTTACATATTCATGGGTGAGATCACAGCCCCAGGCTTCTGCACTGAAGTCACCTGCATGTATGTCACAGATTGCAATGATCTCATCAGGAGTAAGTATCTTTATCGCTTCTTCCTCTGAGAATTCAGGAAGTCTTCCCTTATCTATCAGCTTTATGGATCCCGCCTCGCTCATCATGGTTATATCTGTCTTGTCAGGATCAAATTCTGCCCCGGAATAACCCATGGCACACATTATTCTTCCACAGTTTGCATCTCTTCCGTAAATTGCAGCCTTGGTAAGACTTGAAGTGACTATGGACTTTGCAAGGGTCTTTGCGGTCTTATAATCCGGTGCACCCACAACCTTTACAGTAAAGAGTCTTGTTGCTCCCTCACCGTCCCCGGCCATACAGATTGCCAGATGCCTGCACACCTTGTAAAGAGCTTCGTACAGAGTCTTATAATCCTGGTTATCACTAATATCACGGATATCCTTATCTCCGGTCTCATCGATATCATCCAGAGATACTCCCAGAGAATCAGCAGTTATTTCATCCACCTCAGAGAGGCCATTTGAAAGCCATACAAATGTATCATTTGTGGATGTATCTCCATCAACAGATACCATGTTAAAGGTTCTCTCTACAACTGCCCTGAGAAGCTTCTGGGCAAATGTTTTCTCAATGGAAAGGTCTGAAAGCAGGAAGCCCAGCATAGTTCCCATGTTAGGATGGATCATTCCCGAACCCTTACACATGGCTCCCATTCGGCAGGTCTTTCCACCGATCTCAAATTCAACTGCTATTTCCTTCGGAACTGTATCTGTTGTCATGATAGCCTTGGCAGCCTCACGAGCTTCTGTTACAGCATCAGCATCTCCTGTACTTACCATTATTCCGGCCAGATCCTTAATTCCGGCTGTTATCTTATCTACAGGAATCTGAGGACCTATTACTCCGGTAGAAGCAGTAAGCACAGCCTCTGAGTTTACTCCCAGAGCTTCAGCCACAGCCTCAGCTTCCTTTTTACAGTTTTCATAGCCTTCGGCTCCTGTAGAAGCATTTGCTATACCGGTATTTACAACGATAGCCTCGGCAATTCCTCTCTCTACAACCTCCATATCCCATTTGACAGGAGCAGCCTTTACGATATTTCTGGTAAAGGTTCCAACAACCATTGCCGGTTTTTCACTTTTTATAAGTGTAAGATCCCTGTTTGTTCCTGAGGCTTTGATACCTACCCTTTTACTTGCTACACTGTACCCCTTTGCGGCCAGAATACCGCCTTCTACCTTTTTTACCATAGCTTTTTCCTCTTTATATTACACATTCAGCCCTGTGGCTTCATCTACACCGAGAACTATGTTGAAGCACTGGATTGCAGCACCGGAAGCGCCCTTACCCAGGTTATCAAATGAACTTGCAACAACAATTCTGTCCTCATTTCCTGTTACATATATAGTCAGATCATCCCGACCGGACATCTCATTTGAATATAAAACATTACCCTTATCTGCTTCAGCTCCCAGAGGATTAACGTGAATAAACTTTTCACCCTTATAATGATCCGCAAGACACTGCTGTACCTCTGCAGCTGTAACCTTTCTGGATAAAAGCTCCGTATATAATGGAAGCTGTACCATCATTCCACTGTAGTAATCTGTCGTAAATGGACAAAACAGTGGTTCTCTTTCTATCCCTGTTATAGCCTTCATCTCTCTCAGATGCTTATGGGACTGAGACCAGCCATACATTCTTGCTGAAGAATACTGAGCATCTCTTTCGCTATCCTCATACTGAGCTATCAGATTCTTTCCACCTCCCGAGTATCCGGATGCTGCAAAGCATGAAAGTGGATAATCCTTTGGAAGGATTCCTGCCTTTACAAGTGGATATACCAGACTTACAAAGCCTGATGCATAACAGCCGGGAACAGCAATTCTCTTTCCTGTTCTTATAGCCTCTCTATGCTCAGCTGATAATTCCGGAAAACCATAAGCCCAGCCCGGCTCTGTTCTGTGAGCAGTTGAAGCATCTATGATAACTGTTTTATCATTTGTACAAAGTGTTACTGCTTCCTTGGCAGCAGCATCAGGAAGACAAAGAAATGTAACATCCGATGCATTTATAAACTTTGATACCTCTGTGGGATCCTTTCTGAGCTCCGAAGAAATCTTCAGTATTTCTATATCATTTCTTTTTTCAAATCTCTCAAATATCCTGAGGCCTGTGGTGCCCTCACTTCCATCGATAAAAACTTTAACCATTTTTCTTTCCTTTCCAGTTTATATTTTCATAGAATACTCCTCTGCGGAGAATAATACAACCCCTTTTTTTGATTTTTATGCACTATTTTATGTATATTTTGCTAATTTTATGAATATTATGCATAATTATTACATATTTGGCATATTTCTCTGAATATTTACTGAATAAAACAGCAGGTCATCACTGACCTGCTGCCTTTAATTAGCTGTTTATTTTAATCTTTTAACTGGAACCTATTCATTCCATACCGGGTATGCAGATGTGCTGTATCCACCCAGATTGTAGAGATCGGCGCCCTTCTTACCCTTAATCTTAAAGGTTATCTTCTTTGTAGCTCTTCCCTTCAGATTAAGTGCATAATTCTTTACTGTCTTCTTGGCAACCACTTTGCCGCCTGACTTAATATTGATTGAAAGACTGTTCCACTTATTACATGTGAAATATCTCTTATTTACAGCATAACCTGTTACTGTGTAAGTATTTCCACTGAGCTTGACAGATGTTACCTTGAAATAACATTTCTTTGCCCAGTTTCCTACGCTTGCATCTGAGAACTTCTTCTCATTTGTCTTAGGCTTTGATGTTTTACTGCTTACAGTATACTTTGTTGTTTTGCTTCCTATGGTTTCCTTGATACCGGCTACTACCTTGTATTTGCCTTTTCCGGCACCCTTTTTCTTAATCTTTGCGTAAGTAGCTGTTCCCTTTACAGTTTTAACAAGCTTCTTTCCGTTGTATATTTCGTAGAACTGTGCACCGTCTGTTTTCTGCCAGCTGATACCTGCTGTATTGTTGTCAATCTTAGCAACACCATTTATAACCGGCTTGCTCAGAGGTCTTGACTTTGCCTTTATGGTAAATGATTTATCAGAATAATAACGCTTTCCGTCATATTCTCCGTAGGCCTGAACCTTAATCTCGTCTTCCACGCCGTAATGTACAGGAACTGTTACATATGCATGGCTGCTTCCGTCGCCCTTGCACTCCTTAAATAACTGACCATTAAGGTATACTACGAAGGTTTTTGCTGTGGACATCTTTGTTATATCCTCGGCAATATCAAGGTCTACCTCCAGGAACTTTTCAGTCTTGGTAACCTTATCTATGGTCATCATATCGATATTAACTATCTGTGTCTCCCAGCTTACAGGATCGGTTATAGGTCCTGCTCCATAAGCGTTCTTATAATATGCTCTGAAATAGTATTTGCTCTTAACTGATGGCTCTTCATCAACCTTATACTCGATTTCCAGCTTTGAATCATATGTTCCGGCTGCATATTCCTTTAAAGGAGCCCATGTAGTACCGTCCTTTGAATATTCAACTACAAGAGAACATGTTTTATAAAGCCCCACATTATTTCTAATGTTTATCTTGAATTTCTTGTCAGTTGATGAAACCTGTATCTCATCCGGCTTCTTTTCAGGAAGCGGATTCGGGATTGAAATCTCTGATGAATAACCACTGAAAAGAGTCTGTGCAGGGTTTGACAATCTATACTTATAGGTTGCTCCCGGCTTAGGTCCATTGGTATCGCTAAGGTTATCCTTATAATAACCAATGTAATCAGAAGTTAATTCGCCTATCTTAACTTCCTCGCCTGTGCTTACATCCGTTCTGAGGACATATGATCCTGTAATATGTGGGCTGAACTTTAATTCAACATATTCCGGCATTCCGGTGCCTGAATTTGTATGCAGGATGGGAGCCTCCATCTCTACAACGTCAACACCTCCACCGGCAAATACCTTACCTGAGCCGGCTCCAAAAAGTACCGCAATAGCTATGATAAATGCTATAGCTGCGAATAACATTTTTCTCATGGATGTGCTACAGTTTTTCTCGCTTAATCTCATAATACTTTTCTCCTTCCTTTCATCTTTGTGGATCATTTACACGATCACCTCTTATATCATCTTACAAAAAAATACAAATCGCAAGTAAAAAATCCTATAATCTCCAAGTTTATCCATTGGATACCCTGCCATAAATCTTTTCTGTCACGTAGGCCTTTATACGAACCCCTTCCTCCGTATACTCCTCTTCCAGAATCTCTCCCCTTTCTTTGATTTCGGAAATCAGCGACATGGCACTGTATGGCAGAACTGTCTCCAGAAGCTTCCTGTCCTCTCTCAGAACATTTTCCATAGCTTCCCCTACCTTATCCAGGCTGATTCCTTTCTTGGCGGAAATCAGCACTGTTTCTATGGCTCTTTTATCTATAAGTCCCAGCCTGTCATCGGGATTTTCCAGCTTATCTATTTTATTGAACAGAGTTATAACCTTCTTATTATCTACCTTCAGCAGATCCAGGGTCTGATATACCACCTTCATTTCACTAAGTCTGTTTTTACTGGAGGCATCCACCACATGGATTATATAATCTGCATAGCAGGCTTCCTCCAGAGTACTTCTGAAGGCATCTACAAGATTGTGAGGAAGTTTTCTTATAAAGCCGACTGTATCTGTCAGAAGGAATTTCTGATTATTATATTCATAAGAACGGGTTGTAGTGTCCAGCGTAGCAAAAAGCTTATTTTCAGCCAGAATATCCGCACCGGTAAGAGCATTCAGCAGAGTAGACTTCCCCACATTTGTATATCCCACTATGGCAAATACAGGATCTGAACCTGTATCACGTTTTCTTCTGGTGAGATTTCTGTGGCTTACCACATCTGCTATTTCCCTTTTCAGCTGGGCCACTCTGTTTCTGATAACCCTTCGGTCCTGCTCCAGCTTCTTTTCTCCGGGACCTCTGGTTCCGATTCCACCACCCAGTCGGGACATGGATATTCCTTTACCCGTAAGTCTGGATAAGCGGTATTGAAGCTGGGCCAGTTCCACCTGCAGCTTACCCTCGGCAGTTCTTGCATGAGCCGCAAATATATCAAGAATAACCATGGTTCTGTCCATAACCTTTGTATCCAGAACCTTTCCCAGATTATGCATCTGAGCCGGAGACAGCTCATCATCCGTGATGATTCCTGTAGCTCCCTTGTCATAGATCATATATTCCAGCTCCTGCAGCTTTCCGCTTCCTATATAAGTGGCAGGATTAAAATTGGGGAGCTTCTGGATCAATCTTCCCACAACCACAGCACCGGCTGTCTCAGCCAGCTCTGCAAGCTCGTCAAGAGATGACTCCACATCCATGGACTCCTCATTTTCCCTGGCCACCGCCACCAGGATTACATATTCTATTTCCTTTTTATTTTCATGCATAAAAAAACTCCTACAATTGCAGAAAAGAGCCACGGTTATTAACCGCGGCTCAATTATATTATGGATTTTCTTTGTGAAAAATTCTTAACATAATATATTAGAAGAATACGTGATCTCCTATCTGTACATAATTTGAAAGTGTTGAGGTATCAATGTACCATGTTGGTCTGAATGAAAGTAATCCAGGTACATTATTTGCTCCACCTACAGCAGCCTGTGCTGCAGCCAGGGATGTTTCAGAACCTCCTGTTGAAAGTGCATTCTGGAATGTACTTGTGTAAACAGTTGAGAACTGGTTTGGTGCATATATTACATCTCTTACTGAGCTTCCCCACTTACCTGATGCAACTCTGTTCATGATAACGCTTGCTACTGCCAGCTGTCCATCATAGGACTGGTTACCTGCTTCTGCATAGCATACTGCAGCTATAAGATATACATCACTTGCATCTGCTGCTGCAACTGCAGGAGCCTCTGTTGCTGCCTCTGTGGTTGCTTCTGTGGTAACCTCTGTAGTTGCCTGTGTTGTAGCTTCTGTTGTAACCTGAACTGTAGTAGCCTCTGTAGTAGCTGTTGCAACTTCCAGTGACTTAATATCTTCAACAGGCTGAACCTCTTCAGTAACAGCCTCTGTTGTCTCTACCTCAGCAACCTGTACCTCTGTAGCAGGTGCTTCCTCAACTCCGATAACATCACGAAGTGTCTTACCTTCCTCAGCAGCCTGCTTAGCTATCTGAGTAGCCTCATCACCAACTATTATATATTCTGACTTTACATATCCCTCAGATGTTTCTGAGCTTACTATGGTCCAGTCACCGTCTGTTCCTATTACGTTTCCTGTATCTCCGGTATTAAGAACCTTGAGAATGTTTCCTTCTTCAGAAGCTTCTGCTCTAAGATTAAGTCCCTCTGTCTTAACGATGAACTTATCTGTCATATCTGTTTCAGAGCTTGTAAGGTTATTTGCATCATTTGTTGCTGTAAGAACAACTCCGTCTTCTTCAAATCTTGAATAAAGCTTTGTAACTGAAGCGCTGTCTAACTGGCTGTTATCTGTAAGCTGGATTGTGAAGCTTTCTTCCTCAGCTACTACTGTTTCTGCTGCAACTGTTTCTTCAACCTCAGCTGTCTCTACGATAGCTGCCTTAGGTGCTGCCTTTGTGCCATCACTTATAACGTCTGCTGCAAATACTGTTCCTGATACAACTGTTGCAAGACCCATAACACAAAGTGTATTTCTTACTATATATGCTCCTGAGAAGACCTGTTTTCTCAGAAAATTATTTATTTTTTCGATTTTGATCTCATTTCTACGATTCATAACTAAAAGCCTCTTTATTTTGTTAAAACCACAAGATATATGGTATTTTTAACAAAATATTACAATTTTCAAACATTATGTAAACAAATGTTACGTTTTTGCTCGAATTGTTACATTTTTGTTACAAATGAATATTAACACTCTGTAACAAATATGTCAAGCTTTTTTATGAATTGTAACTTTTTCGAAATAATTGTCTTAATTTTGTATTTATTTTTCAATAGATTCGAAATAAAGATCTATTCCATTTGCCAGGCCCTGGGCTATCTTCTTCTGATACTCCTCAGTATTCAGGCTTCTGTCGTCCAGTTCGTTTGAAAGAAATCCTACATTAATAACTGTAGAAGGTATATCTGTGTAATTGAGAGCCGTGAGATCATCAGTCTCATATATTCCCAATCTCTTGGATCCGGTGTTCTCACAGGTTTCCTTAAGAACATCGTAACAAAGTTCAAAATTGTTCTGATAACGGGAAGCTGTATGGGAGTTTGTGGATGTTGTAATAAATCCTAATATTCCGCTTACAGTCGGATCCTTTGCCGCTGCCGCCTCTATCTTAAGATAAACCTCCGCATCGCAGGCATTTGCCATCTGCGCCCTCTTGGCATTACTCAGATCCACATTATTTGTAGTTCTGGACATAAATACCGTATAGCCACGCTTTACCAGCTCTGCGTTCAGATACTGGGCTATATTAAGGGTTATCTCATATTCAAATACGCCTGAATCCACACCTACTGCTGAAGCTGTCATCTTTTTCTTCATTCCGGTGGCATTTGTCATGGTGGCATTGGTGACACCATTTTCAGCTTCCACCTCAGGGCTGACAGGCTCAAAGGTAAGGTCCTCTGAAATCTGCTTTGCAGGATCTAAATATACAATGTGGGTTTCCTTCTCCACATTACTTTCCGTAGCCCAGTTAACCTCGGTCTCTTCAACGTATTTTGACTGTACATAGAAGCTGCTGCCGTTGAGAAGCACTCTGGTCCAGTCATCCTTTATTCCGGTCCTGCTAAGATCAACTCCCTTATCCAGGGTTATATAGACGTCCGACTTTTCAGAAGGCTTTCTTCTGATGCGGACATTTGGCTGAATGGTCTGGACATAGTCCTTAACCGTAATAAATCCATCCGCATCTGTCAGAGCGTTCTCGTCGGTCTGATTCATTTCCGTGGTAGCTTCTTCTTTCTTCTCCCCACAGCCTGCCATGGCAAATACCATAGCAAATATAAGAAAGGCAGCTACTTTTCTTTTAAAATGTATTTTCATACTTTCTTCCTTATTATAATAATTATACGATTTGTAATTAAAACATACTCCTGATAGCTGAGAAAAGCCCCAGGCTTCCAAGTCCCATGATCACTCCGGCTAAAATGATTCCTCCCAGAACTGCTACAACGCTCTTCTTAAAATCCAGATCCAGAATACTTGCAGCAAGGGTTCCTGTCCATGCTCCCGTACCCGGAAGAGGTATTCCAACAAAAAGGAAAAGTGCAAGATATGTACTTCTGCCGACTTTTTCCGTCAGCTTTCTTCCGCCCCTTTCTCCTTTATCCAGGCAGAAGCCGAAGAATTTTCCTACCCATTTCAGTCCCTTTGGCCAGTTAAGATTACTTCCCCATACCAGAATCTTTCTGGCAAAGAAGAAAACCAGTGGCACGGGAATCATATTTCCCACTATAGCTACAGCGTAGGAAAGGGGCATATTCAGCCCGAGTCCCACTGCATAAGGTATAGCCAGTCGAAGTTCTACAAGTGGAACCATGGATATCAAAAAAACTATAAGATAGTGAATCATATCATTTTCCTTTCAAATCAAAGCTGGTTTTCTATATATGTATTAATTCTTTCAATCAGTGTATCACCATAATAATTCTCAAACATTGCACGTCTGATTCCATCGGGGTCGTTGGTAATAACTGAGTCTACATCAAGAAGCATCATGCTTTCAAGTATATTCTTATCATCTACCGTCCATGCATAGACAGTTTTTCCTGCCCCATGAGCCTTCTTGATTACTTCATTATTAATGAAACGATATTTGATGCTGAAGCCATCAGCATATTCCAGGTCATAAAAATCTCCCATGGCAACTGACATAACATATATGGTCTTGAACTTTGGATCCAGATTCTTGACTCTCTTAATGGATCCGTAAGCCTGGGAGGTAACCACGCAATTATCATAATAATCATATTCCTGGAGAATCTCAACCACCTTCTGTTCAAAATGTTTATCAGTTCTCGCAGGCTTTAATTCTATATTCAACTTAGCTCTTCTGTCAACAAGCTCTATAGCTTCCCGAAGAGTCGGTATTTTTTCTTCCTTATATTCGTCTGCATTGGGTCCCTTATACCTGGCACCGGGACTGTACTTTCTCAGCTGCTCAAAGGTAAGCTTACCCACCTTCTTATTTACGCCGCAGACACGCCTGAGATTTTCATCATGCATTACCACGATTTCGCCGTCCTTGGTCTGACGCACATCCAGTTCTATCACGTCTGCACCGTTTTCGATACCCTTTTCAAAGGCTGCCAGAGTATTTTCGGGAGCATTCTTATTATCTCCCCTGTGAGCCGTAATGGTAACCTTATCCAGATACTGAGCATTCAGGGAAATGACATTATATCTTTTAAGTACGTAGAAGCCCAGATCCATTATAATGGCCAGGATCAGCATGATCAGAACTACTCTTCCTTCATACTTACTGCTTTTCTTCTCATTATAGAGTTCATAATCATCTATATTATCTTCGCCATTATCAGGAATCAGATTGTAATAAGAATTACATATATATGAATAAACGATAGGAATTCCCAATATTACATATATAATAGAAAGAACCATTTTTACCGCTTCATATATCATACCATCCAGCTTTATGGCAGCAGAATGATGTATCAGCCGTTCCAGCAGAGGTCCTGTGTAGTAATAGTTTGCAATGGCCGGAAGCCCTATCACCAGCAGGCACCAGAATATAATGCCTCCCACAGATTTCAGCCTTTTGCCCTTCATCAGTTCCCTGGTTCTTTCAGCCGCCTTAGGAACGCTTACCTTTTCTATGCTGAAAATATGTATCATAAATACATATCTGAAATTTAAAATCATGAAAAGGCCATAGATAGCAAGCACTGCAATGGTAACATAGGTATTCACAGATATAATATCTATTACATAAGGCGCCTTGATATTAAGAAGATCAAAGGAAAGTATAACACTTCCTATTACTGGCACATAGCTCATTATAAACAGAGTCATTACCAGATTCTTCGGTCTCAGCATACGAAGGGCTGTCTTTGCTCCATAGGCAAACATCCTTATGGGACTTGTCTTCTTCAGATAATTTGCCCTGTTATATGCATAGCAGATTCCCGAAACTCCCATCATTATATACATGGCCGCAAATACGATCATTATGATTATAAATGCGTATGTGGAGGGAGCCTTAAAGAATCTCTTAGCTGTTTCCTTTGTCAGATAGGAAATGCCTGACAGTTTTACTGCCAGGCTGATAAATGCATAATATATCGGTACAATTACAGCAAAAGACACTACCTTGAGAATAACCTCAAATAATACGTTATTTATAAGATTAAACCTAAAAAGCTTAACGCTGTCTTTGATGTTTTTCATAATCTATAAAGTATTTCCTTTACTCCAAAAACATGGAATCTCCAAAGGAGAAGAATCTGTATCTTTCCTTTACCGCCTCGGCATAAGCATCAAGAACCGACTGGCGGTTGTAAAATGCTGATACCAGCATAATAAGAGTAGATTCCGGAAGATGGAAATTTGTTATCAGTGAATCAACCACCTTGAATTCATATCCCGGATATATAAATATATTAGTCCATCCGCTGGCAGGCTGAATCAGCTTGATATCTGAGGGATCGGCATCAGTTCCATATACTCTATGTAAACCTTGTGCCGTACCTACGGTTTCAAGTGTTCTGGTACTTGTAGTTCCTACGGAAATAACTCTTCCACCATTTAATCTGGCTTCATTTATTATATCACATGCCTCCTGACTTATCTCATAGTATTCTGTATGCATATGATGTTCTTCGATTTTTTCAACCTTGACCGGTCTGAATGTTCCCAGTCCCACGTGAAGAGTCAGTCTGGCTATTTTTACACCCATGGCTTCAATCTCCGCAAGAAGCTCATTTGTAAAATGAAGTCCGGCTGTAGGTGCAGCTGCACTTCCGCTGTTTTTAGCATAAACTGTCTGGTATCTGTCTTTATCCTTAAGCTTATGAGTAATATACGGTGGTAATGGCATTTCTCCAAGCTGGTCCAGAACCTCTTCCCAGATGCCATCAAATTCAAAACGGACTATTCTGTTTCCGTCTTCCACAACTTCCATTATCTCGCCTGTAAGAAGGCCGTCTCCAAAGCTGACCACTGCTCCCGGACGAAGCTTCTTTCCCGGCTTAACAAGACATTCCCAGGTTTTAGGAGCAACAGACTTCAGAAGCAGCACCTCAACTGCTGCTCCTGTGTCCTTTTTAACCCCCAGAAGTCTGGCGGGAATAACCTTGGTATCATTTATAACAAGGCAGTCTCCCGGTTTCAGATATTCTGTTATATCATGAAATCTTCTATGTTCCAGCTCTCCGGAGCTTCTGTGTATTACCAGAAGTCTGGACTCATCTCTTTTTTCGATGGGGTCCTGAGCTATCAGCTCCTCCGGCAGCTCAAAACTGAAATCTTTTACGTCCATAATCTGCCTTTCCAGCACTATCCACGGATTTCTATACCCTTTTCAGACAGAGCTGAAAGGATCTTATCTATAGCAGGATTTACTTCATCATCCTTAAGTGTATGATCCAGACTTCTGAAGCTGAGTGAGAAGGCTACGCTCTTACGTCCTTCGCCTAACTGCTCACCCTGATATACATCAAAGAGCTCCAGACTCTCCAGATATTTACCTGCGTTCTTTCTTATAATCTTTTCAATATCGCCAACATATACATCTTCGCTGCAGACAAGAGCCAGGTCTCTTGTAGATGCAGGGAACTTAGCGATTCCCTTGTACTTGATATCGGACTTGGCAAGCATAGCAGCTGTATCCATGTTGATAACTGCAATATATACCTCGCCCTTCATATCATAGTTAAGAGCAGCTTCCGGATGAAGCTGTCCGATATATCCTACACTGAGCTTACCCTTCTTGATCTCTGCCTGTCTTCCGGGATGAAGGAATGGATAATCCTTTGTAGGAACATATTCCACATCCTTGCCAAAATTGTATTTGTTCAGAAGCTCTTCCACAACTCCCTTAAGTGTGAAGAAATCTCCATTGCCATACATACCAAGAGCCAGCTTTTCCTTCTCGTCTGGAAGTTCCTTAAGTGGAAGCTCCTTAGGAATATAAACCTTGCCCAGCTCGTAAAGACGAACATTCTTATTTCTTCTGTTAAAGTTTATGGAAAGAGATGTAAGCAGTCCGTTAAGAGGAAGAGTTCTCATAATACTGAAATCTTCTCCCAGAGGATTGCTTATCGTTATAGCCTGTCTGAACTGACTTCCTTCAGGAATGAGCAGCTTATCAAATACCTTAGGACTTTCAAAGCTGTAGCACATAGCCTGGGAGAAACCATTTTCCTCTGCTATCATTCTTGCAGTTCTGTTTATGGATTCCTCATAGGATACTCCACCTATACCTGCATTTGTAGTAGGAAGGGTAGATGGTATCTGATCATATCCATATATACGAGCTATCTCCTCAGCCAGGTCTGCCATACAGTGGAGATCCTGTCTGAAGGTTGGAATGGTAAGTGTCTGATCTGCTTCATTATATGTAACGCCAAGTCTGTCAAAGATATGAAGCTGCATGGTTACAGGAATATCCATTCCAAGTAAAGCATTCATCTTTTCAGGTTCAAATGGAAGTGTCCATGGCTCAACAGGTTCAGGATAGATATCTACTGATCCTTTAAGCACTTCACCACAGCCCATTTCCTCAACCAGCTGACATGCACGGTTGATAGCCTGCTCTGCAAGATTTGGATCAAGTCCCTTTTCAAACTTTCCTGCAGCATCTGTTCTAAGACCAAGTCTTCTTTCTGACTGACGGATATTTGTACCATCGAAGCATGCTGCCTCGAAGAGAAGTGTATCCATGCTGTCTGTTACCATGGAGTTCTCACCACCCATGATACCTGCGATACCGATTTCCTTCTCGCCGTCACAGATCATAAGCACATCTTTATCCAAGTCTCTCTCGACTCCGTCAAGAGTTGTGAACTTGTCCCCGTCCTTTGCAGTACGGACAACGATCTTATTTCCGGCTATAGTTGCAAGGTCGAAGGCATGCATTGGCTGACCAAGCTCTTCCATAACGTAATTTGTAATATCTACTATATTATTTATGGCTCTGATGCCCTGGCTGCGAAGTCTGTCCTGCATCCACTTAGGTGATGGGCCAATCTTTACATTCTTAACAACTCTTGCGATATATCTTCTGCAAAGCTTTGTGTCTTCGATTTCTACAGATACATAATCCTCTGTTCTTTCCTTTGAAGCTTCCTTTACTTCGATCACCGGTGGCTTGAAGTCCAGGTCAAAGGTAGCAGCTGCCTCTCTTGCCATACCTATTATGGAAAAGCAGTCAACACGGTTTGATGTGATCTCATATTCCACATTTGTATCATCAAGTCCCAGTGCTTTGATGGCATCGTCACCAGGCTTTACATCAGCATCCTTAGGGAAAAGATAGATTCCGTCTTCAGGTGCTTCAGGATAAAGCTCTCTGCTGGAGCCCAGCTCTTCTATAGCGCACATCATTCCCTTTGAAGGAACTCCTCTCAGGGCACCTGCCTTGATTCTTATTCCATCAGGTGGAAGCTCGCCGCCGTCATGTCCACCTGCAACCTTTCCGCCATCTAATACAGTAGGTGCCATAGCTCCTACCTCTACGTTAGGTGCGCCTGTTACTATCTGAATAGGCTCTGACTCTCCTACATCCACCTGACAAACCACAAGCTTGTCTGCATCAGGATGCTTCTCCACTGAGAGAACCTTTCCTACTACGATCTTTTCCAGATTCTTGTCATACTGATTATAATTCTCCACATGTGATCCGGAGAGGGTTATTTTATCTACAAATTCCTGAGGTGTAACGTCCAGATCAGGAACATATGCTTTTATCCATGAAATTGGTGTATTCATATTATTTCTCCTTGTGTTTAATACATTATTGGGTTAGAACTGCTCCAGGAAACGGATATCATTTTCATACATGAGACGCATGTCTGAGATTTCATATTTCAGAAGCGCTACTCTTTCAAGACCGATTCCGAAGGCGAAACCGCTGTATTCTTCAGGGTCGATTCCGCACATTTCCAGAACGTGTGGATGAACCATTCCACAACCCAGTATTTCTATCCAGCCTGAACCCTTACAAACGTTACATCCCTTACCACCGCATTTGAAACAGGTAACATCAACCTCTGCTGATGGCTCTGTAAATGGGAAATGATGTGGACGAAGCTTTGTCTTTGTCTTTGGTCCGAAGAAGTTTGTAGCAAACTGATCAAGGGTTCCCTTAAGGTCAGCCATGGTTACATTCTTTCCGATAACCAGTCCCTCTACCTGATGGAAGGATGGTGAATGTGTTGCGTCTACTTCATCTGATCTGAAAACACGTCCAGGGGATATAAGCTTTATAGGAAGGTCTCTTTCAGGGAAGCCCTTTGAAGTTTCCTTCATCTTTCCGGCTGCCAGCATTACTCTGGCCTGAACTGAAGAGGTCTGGGTTCTGAGAACTATATCCTCCTCTGTTGTTTCCCCTCTTGCTATATAGAATGTATCCTGTTCGTCCTTTGCAGGATGATTCTCAGGAATGTTAAGGAGCTTGAAGTTCATTCTGTCGTATTCTACTTCAGGTCCGTCAACTACTTCGTATCCCATTCCGATAAATACTCTCTCCAGATCTTCGAGAGCTATCTGATTTGGATGCTTATGTCCTCTTATGGTCTTTACTCCCGGAAGAGTAACGTCGATGGTTTCTCTTGCCATCTTTGCAGTAAGCATCTCGCGTCTCATTTTTTCTCTCTTCTCAGAGATCTTTTCTTCGATCTGAGCACGAGCCTCGTTAACCATCTGTCCCACCTTAGGTCTCTCTTCAGGTGGAAGATCCTTCATTGACTTCAGCAGCTGGGTAAGCTGTCCTTTCTTTCCCAGCACTGATACTTTGATGTCATCAAGATGTTCAGTTGAAGAGGATTCAGTAATCTGCTTTATGGCCTCTTCTCTGATTTTTGCCAGCATTTCGTTCATTATACAAACCTCCAAAAAATAAAGTAAAAAAAACCGAATATGGGACACCATAATGGTGTCTCATATTCGGGACGATTTTTTAACCGCGGTACCACCCGACTTTTATATCATCTAAGATATAACTCTTAATTAAGACTTAACGCGTCCAACGTCCGAACCTACTCACCATATAAATCCTCAGGGAATTTATAAATGATTTTAAGCACGGCGACTCCGGTGTGAAGATAACTGCTGTATCTTTCTGACGAGGCTTCCAGCCGATGACCCCGATTCTCTGATGTACTGACATTTCAGCGACTCTCAGCAGCTTTATGCACCATCTATGCCTTTAAATGCTTTTTCGATTATAGGTTCTTATAATATTAAAGTCAAGTTTATTTTGTACTGCCTTGCTATATTTATTTATTTTGATGTTCCTTTTATTACCTGTCCCGGCTTCAGACTAAGTCCTTTGAGACGGGCAAATTCCGATACTGTCACCAGCTCATAGCCCTGCTTCTTAAGCTTAGGCATGGCACTTATGATGGCATCCACCGACCATTTATGAGAATCATGAACCAGAAGCACCGCACCCGGATGAACCCTTGTAAGTATATTATGTTCAACCTTTCCGGCGTCAAAGAATTTATAATCCTCTATATCGGTATTCCACATAATGCAGGCACAGCCTGTATTCTTCAGGGCCTGGATTGTGGACTCATTATATGAACCATAGGGTGGTCTCACCAGAACTGACTTTTTACCTGTGCAGTCCTTTATCAGCTTTCTGGTTCTTTTTACATCCGCCTCCACAGCGCTTGTGGATAACTTGGCATAGGCATCATGGTTCCAGGAATGGATTCCCAGCTCGTTTCCATTTTTAACCATTTTCTTTGCCACTGCCGGCCTTTTGGTAAGCTGGCACCCTACCATAAAGAAGGTTCCGTGATAACCATTTTTCTTCATTGCCTTAAGAAGTCTTTCGGTATGCTCTCCCGGTCCGTCATCGAAGGTAAGCATGATCAGCTTATCCGTTGACTTCACCTCAAGCTTTACCACCTTCTTCATGCCATTGTCAGCGGTAATGGTAATCTTAACCTTACCCTTTTTCTTTCCCTTTACCTTACCTTTTTTGTTTACGGTGGCTATTTTTTTGTTTGAAGATTTGTAGGTAAACTTAACCTTTTCTCCCTTTACCTTTGGGGAAAGTTTAAATGTATCACCAACAAATATATATTCCGGTTTTTTCTTTAGTATCATACCTTTATTTCTCTTTTCTGCCAGACAGTGTCCATTATCCAGCAGGATTGACAATACAATGATAATACTTAGTAATGCTCGTAAAATCCGTGTTTTTTTCATAGTATCAACATCCTGACTATTCATCATTCAGCCTCTTTGCTGGCCTTCTCGATTTCCTTCTTAGCTACATCATCCGGTGCCTGCTCATATCTTGCAAACTCATAT
>CADBMW010000160.1 GCA_902795855.1 uncultured Lachnospiraceae bacterium | reverse complement strand
TAAGCAAAACCAATAAAACCAATCAGCTCACAAATACTTCTTCAGTGTGCTGAAAATGAGGTCGGGCTCCACCGGTTTACTCAGGTGGTCATTCATGCCCGCTTCACGACTTTTCTGGACATCCTCGTCAAATGCATTCGCAGTGAGTGCGATGATGGGGATGGACGAAGCGTCCGGATGGTTGCTGCTTCTGATCATTCGGGTTGCCTCGAGTCCGTCAACCTCAGGCATTTTCATATCCATAAACACAGCCAGATAGTAGCCGGCCTCATGAGATTCAAAAAGCTCGGTGGCTATCCTGCCATTCTCGGCAACATCAGCTTCGATGCCATTCGTCTCCAGAATAGAAACCATTATCTCCGCATTGATCGAGATATCTTCGGCAAGGAGAACCCTTTTTCCTTTAAGTACGGAGTCCTCTGTTTCTGAATTTGACGAGCTGTTACCAAAAGAAGCGGCCGTCAGAGAATTCTTATCAGATTTGTCAAATGCAATCGTCAGGGTAAATGTTGTTCCCTTTCCTTTTTCACTTTCAACCTCAATCTTTCCATTCATCATTTCCACGATTTTTTTGGTTATAGGCATGCCAAGACCGGTGCTTCCGTATTTGCTTGTGGATGCATTATCCTCCTGACTGAAAGCATCATAAATATGCGGCAGAAATTCACTGCTTATACCTATACCCGTATCACTGATTATAAATCTAAATGTTTTCGAACTGTCATTATCAGAAATTTCTTCGATTTCGAAGCTTATGCTGCCACCCTCGGGAGTAAACTTCACAGAATTTCCCAGTATATTTATAAGAACCTGTTTGAGCTTCATGGCATCGCCTATGTAGTATCCACTGATGTCTCCGGATTCTATGAAGCTGTACTTGAGATCCTTTTCACTGCATTGACCATTTATTATAGTATTCACCTGATTTATTTCTTTTGAAAGCAGGAAGGTTTCATCCTTGAGAGTGAATTTTCCGGACTCAATACGACTCATATCCAGGATGTCATTTATTATCTCCAGAAGATGCTCGGCTGATGTGCCTATCTTGTGCAGGTAGTCCTTTGTTTTATCATTGGTAGTGGGATCATTTAGAGCTATATTATTTATGCCGATGATCGCATTCATCGGAGTTCTGATCTCATGACTCATGTTTGAAAGGAATGATGATTTAGCCTTGCTTGCTTCTTCAGCGGTGTGAAGCGCTGTTTTCAGAGCCTCACGATATTCATCCTTTTCGTCCTCCACAACAAAGCTATGAAGCAGACATGTGCCAAGAAGATAACCTATGGCATAGTAAGGAAGCAGCGGATAGAACAGCTGAATACTTATAAATATAGTGATAGCGCTTCCGAAGAGTCCTATGGTCAGATGGCGTCTCCTGTCCGTGCCGCTGGTCTTTGAGGCATTTATCAGAGTATAAAGCGATGTGAGCAGGAAAAGAATTATCTGGATGGCGAGAGTTATATATCTGGCTATGCCTGCGTGATAGGCACCATTTTCATCAAAGCTGAACAGAATCGGTGTGAAAGAGTTGATGATCACAATTATCACTTCAAAGCATAAGAAAAGATTTCCGGAATAGGACAGAATCTTTCCGAAGCCCTTTTTCTTTCCCAGATAAACTATTACATATCTTGTCCACAGCATAACAGCCGTAGCCATTGCAATAAAATGAATAACTGTGTCTATATAAACTAATGTGATGAGATGTTGTGCTTCCAGCAGCCCCCACAGCATATCCGTGATCAAATACGAAAGAATTCCATAAAGAAGATGACGATATGCCTTATAAGTCGGGGCATTGATATAGTCAGTCTTTTTCCATAGAACATCTCTGTTATTGATTAGAAGGACAACTGTTGCCAGAATCCCTATTATTGAATATGTCATACAAAACTCCACTAATAAATACAAGGCGCGGCCTTTAAGATGTAACTGAAAAGTATCTTAAGAGTAACTTGAAATGAACCTTTCAAAAATATTTCCCTAAGAACACATTAAACAGTTTAAGTGAAATTTGCAACAGAAAATTCACTTCACTTTCTATAAGCAAGCTCCAAGACTTCGCGGCTATAATTTTTGCTTTTTGAGAAAATCTGGTAGCCGCGATCCTGCTTTATTTCTTAGATTCCGGTTCAAACAGCTATAAAAAACATACTTTTATATGCTATGTTAGCCGATTTGGATTTTTCCAATTGATACGACTCAAATATTGACAAAACTGAGTAACAGGAATAAAATAAGTCACTGAATTTAATAAAGACAGAAATGATATAATATCATTGGGGAGCTAGTGGACTGGCTGAGAGGAAGTTAAAACTTCGACCCGTTAACCTGATT
>CADBMW010000159.1 GCA_902795855.1 uncultured Lachnospiraceae bacterium | reverse complement strand
TTTAAGTCTGATAACCACATCAAGGAGCTTAAGGGTGTGTATGTTCCATTCTGGCTTTTTGATGCAAACATTCATGCCAAGGCAGATTACAGTGCTGAGAAGGTGAAGAAGCATGAGGATGCCCAGTATGAATATACAGAAACCAGCTACTATGATGTAATGCGTGAAGGCGACATGGTATTTAAAAATGTTCCGGCAGATGCTTCCAGTAAAATGGATGACAGTCTCATGGACTCCATCGAGCCTTATGATGTAAAGGATGCAGTGCCATACAGCTCAGCTTATATGGCAGGCTATCTGGCAGACAAATACGACGTGACTGCAGAGCAGTGCGCTCCGAGAGCAGATACAAGAATGAAGCATACAGCTGAGGATCTGCTGAGAGGTCAGGTTAAGGATTACGACAGCGTTAACCAGAAGAACAGTTATATCACCAAGAGCAAGGTTTCACACAAATATGCTCTTTATCCTGTCTGGATACTGAATACTGTCTGGAACGGAAATAAATATACATTTGCAATGAATGGACAGACCGGTAAGCTGGTGGGAGATGTGCCATGCAGTAATGCAAAATTCTTCGGAATACTTTTCGGTGTGTTTGCAGTTCTGGAGGCCATACTTCTGGCTGTAATAGCATTTGCGGGTTCGGGTATCACAACCTCCGGCATAGTAGGAACTGCAGTTGTTTCCCTTATAGTGGCACTTATTGTTGCCTTTGTAATGAAGGGTAAGACCAAGAGTGTTCATACCGGAACCAAGGCTCTGGATTTCGTTGTCCCGGGAAGCTTTAGGATTACCAATGGCTATGACAACTTCCTGAGAACCAAGACTGAAAAGAAAGCCAAGGAACAGAAGTAACAGAAAATTCAGACATTAATGATAAATGAGATTTGTCAGAAATACTGGATTTATGGTATAATAGAAAAGTTAATATTTAATCTACTATTTAGATTTTAAAACTAAGATATTTTTACAGGAGGCATAAGATTAATGGTAAAGCTGTATGAAACAGGTGCTTATCTATTAAACGGTAAGGAATTGATTCCGGACACACCGGAGGGACAGAACGAACTTAGTAACAAGGGTATATCTGTATCTAAGGAAGATGCTGCAAAGGGAACTATCGCCCATTCAATCCTTGAAAAACACAATACATCGGGAAATGATGAAGATCTGAAGATCAAGTTTGATAAGCTCACTTCCCATGATATAACATTTGTTGGTATCATTCAGACAGCAAGAGCTTCAGGACTTGAGAAGTTCCCTATACCTTATGTTCTCACTAACTGCCACAACTCACTTTGCGCTGTTGGTGGAACCATCAATGAAGATGACCATATGTTTGGTCTTTCAGCTGCAAAGAAATATGGCGGTATATATGTACCTCCTCACCAGGCTGTTATACATCAGTATGCAAGAGAAGAGCTGGCTGAATGTGGTGCCATGATCCTCGGATCTGACAGCCATACCAGATACGGCGCTCTGGGAACCATGGCCATTGGTGAAGGTGGTGGAGAGCTGGCTAAGCAGCTTCTTGGAAGAACCTACGATGTTAAGTCTCCAAAGGTTATAGCAATATACCTGGATGGCGAGGTTGCAAAGGGTGTAGGTCCTCAGGACGTGGCCCTTGCACTTATCGGAGCTACTTTCAAGAACGGATATGTTAAAAACAGTGTAATGGAATTTGTGGGACCGGGTGTTGATAAGCTTTCCACAGATTTCCGTATCGGAATAGATGTAATGACAACAGAGACCACATGTCTTTCTTCAATCTGGAAGACAGATGAGAATACAAAGGAGTGGTTCGATGTTCATTACAGACCGGATGCATATAAGGAAATGAATCCGGCAGATGTAGCTTATTATGACGGCGTGGTATATGTTGATCTTTCAAAGGTTCGTCCTATGATAGCCCTTCCATTCCACCCATCAAATACATTTACCATCGAAGAGCTGAATGCTAACCTGAAGGACATTCTTCATGAGTGTGAAGAAAATGGCCGTAAGCAGCTTACAGGTGATGTAGAGTTCAACCTTACTGATAAGATCAGAGATGGAAAGCTCTATGTGGAACAGGGAATCATCGCCGGATGTGCCGGTGGTGGATTTGAGAATATCTGCGATGCTGCAGATATCCTTAAGGGTCATTACATCGGAAATGATGAATTTACTCTGGATGTTTATCCTGCAAGTATGCCTGTTATGATGGAGCTTGTAAATAACGGAAGAGCAGCAGATATAATGAAGACTGGAGCCATCATCAAGACTGCATTCTGCGGACCTTGCTTCGGTGCCGGAGATACACCTGCGAATAATGCTCTTTCCATAAGACATTCAACAAGAAACTTCCCTAACAGAGAAGGTTCAAAGATACAGAATGGACAGATATCATCAGTTGCACTTATGGATGCCCGCTCTATAGCAGCAACAGCTGTTAACAAGGGATTCCTTACACCTGCAACAGATATAGATGTAGAATATACAGGACCGAAGTATTTCTTCGATAAGTCAATATATGAGAACAGAGTTTATAATGGATGGGAAAATGCAAAGGCTGATGAAGAGCTGAAGCAGGGACCAAACATCAAGCCATGGCCGGCAATGCCTGAGCTTACAGATAACCTTCTTCTCAAGGTTTGCTCTGTTATCACAGATCCTGTAACTACAACAGATGAGCTCATCCCTTCAGGTGAAACTTCATCCTTCAGATCAAATCCTATAGGACTTGCAGAGTTTACTCTTTCACGTAAGGATCCTGAATATGTGGGTAGAGCAAAAGAGTTTCACGCTGTGGAAGTTGAGAGAGAAAACGGAGGACATCCTTGTGAGGTGTATCCGGAAATAAAAGAAGTTATGCCTGTAGTTAAGGAAATGTTCCCTGGAGCAGATCGTACAAATACAGGTTTCGGAAGCACGATATATGCTGTAAAGCCGGGTGATGGTTCTGCCCGTGAGCAGGCTGCATCATGTCAGAAGGTTCTTGGCGGCTGGGCAAATATTGCTAAGGAATATGCTACTAAGAGATATCGTTCAAACCTTATTAACTGGGGTATGCTTCCATTCGTAATGGATGAAAGTGCATTTGCGGGAGCTGATGCTGAGAATCCTTACGGTTTTGAAAATGGTGACTATATCTTCGTTCCTGAAATCAAGAAAGCAGTTCAGGAAAAGGCTGAAGTGATAAAGGCATACATCGTAAACAAGGGTATGAAGGAATTATCACTCAGACTTGGTGATCTGACAGATGATGAAAGGACGATCATTACAAGTGGATGCCTTATAAATTATTATAGGGATAATTAGAAAGAAGGGATTGTATGAGTTTACCAATGGGCTATGGTACATTCTGGGTCATAGTCGCTGCAGTGACACTTGTTGTTGAGATCATTTCTCTGGGACTTTCCTCTATCTGGTTTACAGGTGGAGCCATAGTTGCAGCAGTGGTGGGGTATTTAGGCGGACCGCTCTGGCTGCAGATAGTCCTCTTCATAGTAGTTTCCACAGTTCTGCTGTTGACCATCAGGCCTTTTGCAGCAAAGAGACTGAGACTGGGTGAAGAGAAAACCAACACAGACAGTCTTATCGGACGAACTGAGAAAATTCTGGAGACGGTGGATAATAATGCCGGTACCGGAAAGTTGAAGATAGGTGATGTGGACTGGCGTGCGGTTTCAGATGACGGAAGCGTTATTCCTGCAGAAACTCTGGTAAAGATTGTACGTATTGAAGGAACTAAGCTTTTTGTGAAAAGAGAGATTGAAGTATTATAGGAGGTAAAGTATTATGCCAGCATTAATTATTATTTTAGTAATCGCAATCATTCTGCTTTGCAGCTCGCTGAGAGTTGTAAGACAGGCAAATGCATTTGTTATAGAGAGACTTGGTACATATACAGCAACATGGGGCGTTGGTATTCACCTTATGGTGCCTATCATTGATAAGGTTGCAAGAAGAGTATCCCTTAAGGAGCAGGTTGCGGATTTCCCACCTCAGCCGGTTATCACAAAGGATAATGTTACTATGAGAATTGATACTGTTCTTTTCTTCCAGATAACAGATCCTAAGCTTTACTGCTACGGTGTTGAGAACCCACTTGCAGCTATTGAAAATCTTACAGCTACAACTCTTCGTAATATAATAGGTGATCTTGAGCTTGACCAGACTCTTACATCACGTGAGACAATCAACTCCAAGATGAGAGCTACACTTGATGAAGCTACTGATCCATGGGGAATCAAGGTTAACCGTGTAGAGTTAAAGAATATCATGCCACCTGCAGCTATCCAGGAATCAATGGAGAAGCAGATGAAGGCTGAGCGTGAAAGACGTGAGCAGATCATCAGAGCAGAAGGTGAGAAG
>CADBMW010000158.1 GCA_902795855.1 uncultured Lachnospiraceae bacterium | reverse complement strand
GGCCATGAGACTTCAGAAGCTTATAGGTCTTGAGGTGGACATCCTTAAGAAGGAACTGGAGGAAGCAGAGAAGAAGATTGCCAAATACAGCAAGCTTCTTAAATCCAAGGCTGCCATGAAGAAGCAGATGATATCTGATATAGAGGATCTTAAGAAGAAATATGCCATCCCAAGAAAATCTGTGATCCAGTATCTTGGTGAGGTGGAAGTAGAGAAGGAGCAGGTTGTAGCTACAGAAGAGACCATCCTTCTTGACAGATTCTTCTATATCAAATCCGCTCCGAGAGCAGTATTTGAGAAAAATCCGGATGTGGTTCGTAAATTTGATCTAAATGTTATGTCAACCGACCGTATAGCCATATTCGATAGTGAAGGCATGGTTCATATCATCAAGGTTTCCGACATTCTGAAGAAGCAGAATAAGAAGGATAAGAAATTCAGGATTACTGATAAGGGTATCCAGATCTTTGAATTCTGTTCCATGAGTCATACCGCAGATGTTATAGCTATATTTAATGTGGCCGAGCTGACCGAGGATAAGAACCTTGTGTTTGTAACAGAGGAGGGGAAGGCCAAACGTGTACAGGCATCCCTCTTTGATACCTCCCGTAAGACTGCTCAGGCAATGAAGGCGGCCATAGTCTTTGTAGGCTTTGAGGGTGAGTATGTAGTAGCTGAAACAGTAAATGGATATTCCATAAAGGTACGCTCTGATGAGCTTCCTGTTCAGGGTAAGGGCGCCGGTGGCGTAGCCCTTATATCTCTCAGACGTGGAGACAATGTAAACAGTGCAGTGTCAGGCGGAAATGATATAGAATTTAATGGAATTCCATTATCGGATATGAAAGCAGTTAAACGTGGCGGTAAAGGAAACAAGAAAACCGGAAAAGCCACGGATTCAGAAAAGTAGGAGGTGAGATGAATGGCTAAGAAAAATAATGATACTTATGATTCTGATTCCATAAAGGTCCTTAAGGGCCTGGAGCCGGTTCGTCTCAGACCCGGTATGTATATAGGAAGCACCGGAAGAACAGGTCTTAACCATCTGGTGCAGGAGATAATAGATAATGCAGTGGATGAGCATCTGGCAGGCTACTGCAAGAATATATATGTCAGCCTCAATGAAGATGGCTCTGCCACAATTATAGATGACGGAAGAGGAATCCCGGTGGATCTTCATCCTACTGAGAAAAAGAGTGCGGAAAGAGTTGTATTTACGGTACTTCACTCAGGTGGTAAGTTCAATGATTCCGTATATAAGATAAGCGGTGGTCTCCATGGTGTTGGTTCTGCTGTAGTAAATGCATTGTCAAAGAAGCTGATAGTAGATGTGTATAGAGATGGAAACGTATATCACGATACCTATGAATATGGTAAGCCAAAGACTAAGCTGATAGACGGACTCCTTCCATCTGAACCATCCGGCAGCGCTAAGAAGACGGGAACCAGAGTAACTCTCTATCCGGATGATACCATCTTCGAGACAGTAAAATTCAAATCCAGTGCCATCAGACAGAGAATCAAGGAAACCTGTTATCTGAATCCGGAGCTTACCATAACCTTTGAAAACAAAAGAGACGGTTATGCTCCTGAGGTATTTCATCAGCCCGGAGGACTTACAGCCTTCGTTGAGGATATTTCAAAGGATATGACAAAGACCTCACCTGTGGTTTCACTTAAGGGTGAGAAAAATGGTATAGAAGCGGATATTGTATTTGTATGTACTGAAGACGGAGATGAAAACGTTATAGGCTTCACAAATAACATAACAAATCCGGAGGGCGGTACTCATGTATCCGGCTACAAGGCTGCCTTTGCAAAGATTATAAATAATTATGCCAGAAACGAGCTGGGTGTTCTGAAGGATAAGGACAGCAATCTTTCCGGTGCTGATATCAGACAGGGGGTTCAGGCCATAGTTTCTGTAAAGCACCCGGATCCTCAGTTTGAAGGTCAGACTAAGACAAGACTTTCCAATACAGATGTTACCCAGGCAGTGGATGCCATAATGAGAGAACAGTTGACTGTATACTTCGACAGGAACTATGACGTTCTGAAGGATATCGTAGACAGAGCTGTGGAAACTGCAAAGGAAAAGGCTAAGAATAAGACTAAGATCAACCTTAACAAATTCTCCTTTGAAGGAAACGGAAAGCTGGTTCGTCAGGAAAGCAACGATTCCGAGAAATGTGAGATTTTCATAGTTGAGGGTGATTCTGCGGGAGGCTCTGCCAAGTCTGCCCGTAACAGAAAGTATCAGGCTATACTTCCTCTTAGAGGAAAGATTCTGAATGTGGAAAAGGTTCCGGTTAGCAAGGTTCTGGAGAATGCCGAGATAAAAGCTATGATAAATGCCTTCGGCTGTGGTTTCTCCACCGGCTTTGGAAATGATTTTGATATTTCCAAGCTTAATTATGATAAGATAATAATCATGACAGATGCGGATGTGGACGGTGCACATATTGCCACACTTCTTCTTACATTTTTCTATCGTTTCTATCCGGATCTTATAACGGAAGGTCATATATATATTGCCATTCCGCCTCTTTACAGAGTAGGGGAAGGCAAGAAGGCCAAGTATCTTTATTCCGACGATGAGCTGGAAAAATACAGAAGGGAACATAAGAACAAATTTCTTATTCAGAGATATAAAGGTCTGGGAGAAATGGATGCAAGCCAGCTCTTTGAGACCACCATGGATCCTGAACACAGAGTACTGAAGCAGGTAATGATATCCAGCCGTGCTGAGGCTTCATCCATAACCAGTACACTTATGGGAACAGAAGTAGCACCAAGAAGAAAATATATTGAAGAAAACTCAAAGGATGCAAATATTGATTCATAGAGGGTAACTAAAAAATGAAGAATAAAACGCCATTCATAATTATAATAGCTATCCTGTTACTTATCATCGCTGGGCTTCTTATATTTATTGTTACAGGAAATAAAAAGGATTCACAGCCTGATAATAAGCAGGCTATGGAGCCTATGCAGATAGAAACTGTTTCCGATGCTGAAACTGACACGGAAGAAGCTTCTGAAGAAGAAAAGCAGGATGATAAAAAGCAGGATGATAAAAAGCAGGATGATAAAAAGGAATCCTCAGAAGAAAAGTCAGACTGCTATGTTACGGTATCACCGGGAGCAAACTGGCCTGAGGGAGATAAGTTTGTTTATCAGTATGATATAGAACTGCATAATAATTCTTCCAGTGATCTTAAGGGCTGGGAAATCAGACTTTCCGGATTTACCGGTGGTGAAATAGGTGATAACTGGAGCGGCAAATTCTCCATTAAGGATGATATCCTTACCATCACCTGTGTAGATTATAATGAGTCTATTGCGGCAAAATCTACAGCTAGTATTGGATGTCAGATAAAATTTGCTGATAAGGACAGTGGTCTTACTGACAAGACACCGGAGCTATATGTGGATGGCAAGCTGTATTCTTCCGGAGTGTCAAATGATAAGGAAGACAGTAAGGATTCAGATGATTCAAAAGATTCAAAAGATAAAAAGGAATCCTCAGAATCAAAAGATGATGCTAAGAGTGAAAAGACTGAGAAGAAGGAAAAGAAGGCACCTGAAAAGGGAACTCCTCTTGAAAATCATGGGGCTCTCAGTATCAAGGGAACTGATATAGTAGATAAGAATAATGAAAAATATCAGCTCAGGGGTATCAGTACTCATGGTCTGGCATGGTTCCCTGACTATGTAAATAAGGATTCCTTTAAAACCTTCAGAGATGACTGGGGGGCAAATCTCATAAGACTTGCCATGTATACAGGCGAAAACGGAGGTTATTGCCAGGATGGTGATAAGGATAGCCTGAAAAAACTTGTATGTAACGGTGTAGATTATGCCACAGAACTGGGAATGTATGTTATAATAGACTGGCATATACTCAGTGATAACAATCCAAAGACAAATCAGGATGAGGCTGTTAAATTCTTTGAGGAAATGTCATCTAAATATGCCTCTTATGATAATGTGCTATATGAGATATGCAATGAACCAAATGGCGGTACTTCCTGGTCTGATATAAAGGAATATGCTGAGACAGTCATTCCGGTTATCAGAAAGAATGACAAGGATGCCATTATAATAGTCGGAACACCTACCTGGTCACAGGATGCAGATATAGCTGCAGAGGACCCTATAGAGGGAGAAAGCAATATAGCATATACAGTTCATTTCTATGCTGCAACACATAAGGAAAATATCATGAACAAGGTAAGAACTGCTCATGATAAGGGCTTATGTGTATTCATCTCAGAATTCAGTATCTGTGATGCATCCGGAAACGGTGGTATAGATTATGATTCTGCAGATGAGTGGTTCAAGCTTATAGATGAATATAATCTGTCCTATGCCGGATGGAATCTTTCAAATAAGGATGAAACCTCATCCCTTATTGCACCTGATTGTACTAAAATCTCAGGCTGGTCAGATTCAGATCTTTCTGAAACAGGTAAGTGGTTAAAAGAAAAGATAGGTGAATAATATTGATAAAAAGGATGCTTTATGTATTTGCAGGCACTCTGCTTATAATACTTAGCTTTTCAATTAATGTCATGGCTCAGGATAAAATACCTCATGCCGGTATTATTGCTGATTCATTTGAGATAGAAGATCCAAAGGAGCCTGACACATTAAAAAGCGGAAGGTTAAGGGCAAATAGTCTGCCTTCAAAATATGATGCAAGAGATGATGGTCTTGTAACATCAGTTAAGGATCAGGGTGACGTGGGAAGCTGCTGGGCCTTTGGGGCCAATGCAGCTTTAGAGTCATCCCTTATTAAGAGCGGCCTTGAGACAGCATCCGTAAATCTATCAGAGCTTCATATGATGTACTTTATGTACAGTGCCAATAAGGATCCTTATGGCCGTATATCTAAAGACAGGAATTTTTTATCAGATGACTACGTAAATACTCCTACTAAAAACTTTGCTCTGATTGCAGACGCAGGAGCCAGCATCATGACAGTGGGTTGGCAGCTGACGGATGGCGTAATTCCTTATAATGAAGACGCTGATGAAGACTATGAAGGAAGCATATTTAACAGTTCCTTTTCTATAGACCAGTCAAAGTGTTTTTCTGATAAATACAGTATAAAGAATATGCTTTCCTGTAGTCTTAATATTGAAAACTCAGATAATGTTAAAAATCTTATCTATAAATATGGTGGTGTATTTGGCTCCTATTACAGTATACAGACCACTTCTACAAATGGTACCGGTGGTTATTTCAATGTGGTAGACGGAACAAGAACCTATCATTATCCCAACGGAAGTAAGAAGTATTCCAATCATGGAGTAGAGATTATCGGTTGGGATGACAATTATCCAAAAGAAAACTTCAAATATGAGCCTGAGGGAAATGGAGCCTGGCTCATAAAGAATTCTTGGGGAGAAACAAAAGAATATGATGGATATATATGGCTTAGTTATTATGATCTTTCAAAGAATGCAACTGTAGTTGCATTTGAGCTGGAAAGAAAAGAAGAGAACAGCTATGTATATCAATATGATGGCTCAGATCATATAAGCTCCCAGACAATTAATGCTGATAGTAATGGAATCACCATGATAGCAAAGTATAAGGCTGATTCAAATGGCGAAGGAGAAAAGCAGGTAATAGATAAGGTAGGGGTAGGGCTTGGAGCGAATGTGTCCTATACCATATCCATACTTCTTGATCCTGTTGTTAATGGTGGAAATCTGACATATTCCCAGGAGCTGGCCGTTACCGATTGTTACAAGAAGTATTTTGGGTATACTGTAAATGAATTATCCGGGCCTGTATTTATTGAGCCGGGTAAAGAATTTGCTGTTTGTGTAAAGGTTGCACCCGGAAATGAAATATTCTTTACTGAATCCTATAATCCCTACAGGCCTAATGAAGTGGGAGCTATTGAAGATACCGATACAGGACAGTATTATTACGGCCGTTCTATGGACAATATGCAGAAACCTAAAGGATCATTTCCAATTAAGGCATTTTCTCATATGGAGGATTATGAGGAGGTGGAGTCCCTTACTCTGGATAAGTATGAACTGACCCTGAATTGGGGAGACAGAAATGAGTCCTGGGATGTTCTCACAGCTGATATAGCTCCTGAAAATGCATATCCTACTGTCAGATGGATTTCTTCGGATCCACAGGTGGCAAGGGTTGTACAAAAGGGAAAATCAGCAGTAGTAGAAGGTCTGTCTGACGGTGAATGTACTATAACTGCAATTTCCTATGATGAATCCATAAATGAAATATGTCATGTGAATGTTTATCATACCATTAAGGAAGATGACACGTCCGGACAGGAAACTGATAATCCGGCTGTGGTGACTCCCGGAGCTGATATTCCCCAGAATACGGGAAGTAATACAGCAGGTAATACAACAAGTAATACGGGAAGTAATACAGGAAGTGACACAGGAACTCAGTCTCAGGAGAGCTCTGCTGTAGGTTCAGATAATGTAATAACAAAAGGAACTGTCTTTAAAACAAAGAAAGCCAGGTATAAGATTACAGGGGAAAATACTGTAACATTTATACAATCTCTGGAATATAAAGCTAAGAATATAAAGATTCCTGCAACTATAAGCTATAAAGGAAAAAAATATAAGGTTACAGCCATTGGAGCAAATGGTTTTAAAAAGTGCAGGAAGCTAAGGAAGGTTACTGTATCTAAAAATGTAAAAACGATTCATAAGAAAGCGTTTTACAATATAAAAACTCTTAAAACTATAGTGATCAAATCAAAGAAGCTTAAAGCATCTCAGACTGATAATAAATACTTTAAGGGTTTATCTTCAAAGGTGGTTATTAAGAATTAAGGAGGGGTACAAAATGACTAAGAAATCTTTGAAAGGGCGTATTTGCAGTTTAGCTTTAGCCGGCGCTATGGCTTTTACACTTATTCCCGGAAACCAATTATCATCAGTAAATGCACAGACGGATAATGTTCTTGTTATTAATAATGAAAATTTTGATAATTATTTTCAAAGTGATGGAAAAGAATATGTATTCACAGATAACGAAAATCATACAGAGATTAGACTTGATTTTGATTATGTGATTCTTGGTAATGGTTGTGATGAAGCTAAACTGATATTTAATAAAGATAATCTTCATATTTATTCTGAAAATAACAGTGAGATAGTTAATGCTGCGATTTACCTCACTGGTAATGCTACGGTTTTAGAAGGTGTTTCTGTTTTTAATGGAATTCTACCTAAGTCCGGTATAAAGGAATCGAAAGGAAAGACTGTTCGAAACTATGGTATATATGTTTCCGGTGGTTTTAATCAGATTAAAAACTGTGACATATATATTGATGCAATTGATGCAATTGACTGTGAAAATGATGCCATCCATGTAAATGCCGGCTCATATCAAACAACTATCTTGAATAATAATATAGTCATGGAAGGCTATCTTGAGACTGATGTGCCTGATATTGAGGCTATCGATGTGGATGGTAATTATACAAAAATTGATGATAATGATATCAAAATGAATTTGGAATTTGAAGATAGTGGTAGTACAAATATCTATGCTGCAAAGGGAGAGGATATAAATAATCTGTTCTTTGAAAGAAATAGTATATCAATCAATAAAAAGTATGATGGTACTTATGATAATAGAATAATATATGGATTAGATGTTAGAAATTCTAATACAGAGCTTAAGTCTCAGGCTGAACTTAAGACAATAGATGCTAAGATTGATAATGAAGAAGGAATATTTGTAAGAGACAATACCATTGCTATAAATTCTGATATAAGTGATAATAATTATGGTATTGAAATATTGGGCGAAGCATTTACTATTCCAAAGATTGATATATCCGGAAATTATATAAGTGTTAATGGTGATTTTGACTGCAGTTACGGTATATTATTAAGTCATGATAATCAGAATTCTGATATTTCAGATAATAAGATCAGCATAAAAAGTGAAAGCTATGAAGATCGTTATGTTAATGTTTATGGTATTGTGGATGAAGTGGAAGATAATGGTGTTACTGCAGTAGAAAATAATGAAATAGATATTACAGCATCAACAGCAGATGCAATATTACTTAATAATTTTTCAGGGGTATCAGCTGTTAATGATAATGATATAGTAGTTAATTCTTTTTCCGGAGATCCTCTTTACATTAAGCCATATTCTCATTCTGTTAAAACTGAAGTAAAGGGTAATTCTGTAGAATATAATGTGAAGGAATCTAATAAGAATGAACTTAAAGCACGATTCAGTGATGATTATAATTATGCTTTATCTTTAATTGGAGACGGATATGCTGATGTAACTGAAAATGAGATCTATTCAACTGATGTTGGTATATTGGCTGATTCAAATTGTACAGTAAAGGATAATAATGTATTAACCGAGGGCGATTATACTGTATTTGTACCTGACAATACAAAAGTAGAATTGCTGATGGAATCAGTTGCTGAGCCTGATGTTAAGGTTATAGATAATAAACTGACCTCTGCAAATGATAGTGGTGATGACAGTGTTTATTGTTCTGATGAATGTAAATATAATGCTTTAGTTGAAAACAATACAGCTTATGACTTTGATTATAAAATCAGCTATGACTGGAGCAGTGACTTTAGTACATGTACAGCAAAGGCTGAAACAAAGAATAGTAAGTATAATAAATCTGAAACTGTTAAAACAACTTCTCAGGTTACAAAACCTGCTGCAGTTAATGTAAAGGGTGTAACAACTTATACAGCT
>CADBMW010000157.1 GCA_902795855.1 uncultured Lachnospiraceae bacterium | reverse complement strand
GGATGCGTTGCACGTAGTGCTACCAAGACTTCCGCAGGAAGGCTTGCATATCGCTGAAAGCGATATGGCACAACAGCTCTGGGATACAGGGATACAGCACAAAAAAAGTGGCAAAACTGCCACTTTCTTTTCTACTCCTCAGTACTCTTTTCCTCGGTCTTCTTTTCAGTAGTCTTTTCTTCAGTTTTTTCCTCAGTCTCCTCTTCGGATTCTTCGGTCGCTTCTTCTTTTCTTCTCTCAAAGGTTAACCAGTCATTGTCAACCTTCAGAAGCAGCTGGTCACCTTCTATTTTGTATTCATATTTATTTCCGTCATAGTCCTCAATATAAGTACTGGTCCAGGTTATGGATGAATTCTTATCCAGGAATATCGAACCGGTATGACCAACGTTCAAGGTTACTATCTTATCAGGTACAAATTCGCCCTCCAGAGTTTCCCCTGTACGACTGTAATAATCTCCGGGATAATTTTCAAATTCACTCTCCGGCAGAACATTTGTGATATAAAGTGTTTCCACCACATCCTGTATAGCTTTTGATATATCATTTATAACTTCTGCATCATCCTGCTCACTCATTACCATCTTGATCAGCATGGTTCCATGGTTATATTCGAATCCCAAAAATGCATCAGAATATGGGTTATCAGCATCCGCATCAGATGCAGTAGCAGTAGTAGACTTTACTCTGTAACAATATCTTGTCATATACTCTAAGAGATATCCTTCTTCCATATTCTTCAGAAGCTCCGGATTTGAAGCAAACTTCTCAGCAAGAACCTCTCTTGGCATCTTATTCTTTTCATAGGTAATGGTTACGCTGTCTTCTCCGGCTGCTTTTCCCGTATATGTGAATTTGGCACCCTTATCAACCTTGTCAACCTTTATACGTTTTTTATCATAGTAAAGGCCCCAGCCATTTGTATCTTCATATAATTCGTAATCTACATCATTTTGTGTTGCAAAATCCGCATCAGATATGGACTGAAACTCTCCCTGTGCTTCCGTATTAAATTCCTCACGAGGTGCTACTTCCGCTTTTCCCTCGTCCTTCTTTTTGTCGCCACAGGCAGTCAGGGAAAATACCATAAGCATGATCATAACTGCAGCTACTGTTTTCTTTTTCATCTGATCGTCTCCTCTCAAATTTATAACTTCTATACGGTGTTGGCATAATAAAGCATTACCAGCATTATTATAATAACCACTGAAATAATAGAAAATGCCTTTATATGAGTTTTATATTCTGAATACATTGTAGCAATAAATTCACGAATGAAAGCATTTACCCAGAAATAGCTAAGGGTCCGGCTTCCAATTCCTTCGATGGGAATTCCCAGCTGGGTTGCAATTAATCCTGCCCTCAGCACATGATAATTCGTGGTGGAAAATGCTATCTTGGGTTCAACGTCCGTTATACCCAGCTTCTCATTTCTTTCCTCTATAAGCTTCACGGAATTCTTTAAATTCGCATAAGTATTCTCGGACTTATCTTCAACCAGGATCCGTTCTTCGGGTATACCCTGGGATATCAGATATGAACTGATGGCCTCAGCCTCGGAGGTTACCTCGTCCGATCCCTGTCCACCGGAAGGAACAAATACTATCTCCTTTCCGGAAGAGACTTTCTGCATTCTGGCAAACTGTATGGCTCTGTCCGCTCTTCCCTTCAGAAGGTTTGTAAGACTGCCGTCCTTTTTTATCTGGCAGCCCAGTATCAGGATGTAATCCTTATCAAAGGCAGGAATATGTCTCGCCGCCTTAACTCCGAAGAACACTGTACCCAGCAGCATGGTCTCCAGATAGGTTACTCCCGCAAGTATTATATTTTTCAGCCCCATATCAATATATGCCCATGGGGCATTCAGATTATGCACATCTATAAAACTGAAATATGATGTACGGTAAAGCATCTCAGATACCACCACAGGAATTATGGTGGCCAGGCATATGGCTATACCCAGTATGCAGCCCAGCATATTTCTCCAGGTTTTTCCTTCCTTTTTCATAAGCTTATAGTTGCTTACTGTAACCACTACAGATGCAATAATGGCTATGGGAAATGCAATCTGCGAAAATGCCGAGCCTGCAGTAACCATTCCATCTATCTCCGCATAAAGCCCGCCATCATAAGTAAAATACCTCAGCTGACCTAAAACCAGAGAGAATAAATAAATGATGATACCCAGGTTTTTTATATTCTTATATTGGTAGAAGTTTTCCTTCAGACCTTTTCTATACTCAATTATTCTTTCAATAATGAGAAGCAGCAGATAAAAGATAACCGTTATGGGTATTATAATATCTCCACTACTTTTACCTATGATATATCCAATACATACAACTTTAAATCCGTTTACATATATAACCCTGTTATAGTAATTAAATTTATCATAGTTTGTGAATACGTTGATATACGTAACGCCCTTATGAACTGCACGAAGTTTTACATATACATTGTCATCATCATAATCTATATCCAGCAGCTCCACGCAGTCACTGTCCGGTCCAAAGTCATATGTCACATTTCTTTCAGTGTTTTCACCCCAGGCCACAGGTATCTTAAAATTAATAGTCCTGCCACATATAAGCAGAAAGATAAAATCAAATATTATAAGAAATACGGCTAATATAATTCTGAAAAACATTTTTTTCATAAGTATAATACTCCGGTACGTTCAATTATAATACATCTGTCAAATTACACCTGTCAGTCTCAGAATTACGGTGACAATAAATATAATGACAATAAAAAGGGGAACTCCTTTTATATAGACCTTAATATCAGGTACGCTCATGGTCATATGAAAGAACATGGCCACTCCCAGATATCCTAAAATGATCTTCAGCCACAGAAGGCTGTGAGGAAGTATCATGATCCAGTGAACGCAGCCATATACAACCGCCGCTCCCACAAACATAGGCGCAGAGGATATAAATATATCCTGAAGTGCTACCACCAGAATATTTCCTCTGTTTCTGAAATTAACATGTCCCAGAGAATCTCCATCCTTTTTAAACAGAGCCACCTCCGTGACCTTGGCACCGGTAAGGACTGCCAGAGATGCATGAGCCAGCTCATGGATCATAACTCCCGGGAAGAAAACGTAATTTATAATAGCATAAGAAACCACCGGTGCAGTTATCATTCCGAAAAGTGCACCGAAGGCTTCTCCTATAAGACTGATCAGATATCCAACTGCTATAACCAGAAATGGAAGTACAACCGCCACTATCAGGCTATACAAAAGAGGGATATCATATATTTTGTTGTAATACTCTGTTACTGTTTCAATAAAATGATTCATAATAACTCCATTTCATTACAACTGAGGTCAGTATATCAAAGGGGTCTTTCTTTTTCAATCACTTTTGATAGACACCCGTTACTCATTTATGCTAAACTGAACATGTTTTATTTATTAGCATTCAGAAAGGAAAACACTTATGTCTTTTACCATAGAAACTCCAAGACTTATACTTCAGACTTCAGACGTATCACTTGCTCCAAAGCTCCTTAATTACTATTCAAAAAACCGAAGCTTTTTTGAAAAATACGAGCCGGCAAATGATGATGACTATTATACCCTGAGCTATCAGACCAACGTGCTGGAACATGAAGTTGCCAATATGGAAAGGGGAATATCTGCCTACTATTATTTCTTTTTAAAAGAAGATCCTGATCATATCATCGGCAGCATGAGCTTTGTAAGATTCAGAGGCGAGCCCTATGCAAATACAATCTTCGGATATGATCTGGATGAAGAGCATCAGGGCCACGGATATTGCACCGAAGCCTGCAAGGCCGCCATTGAAAATGTTAAGACCTATCATAACGTTCACCGTTTTGAAGCAAGAGTCCAGGTTGATAACAAGAAATCCATAAAGCTTCTGGAGCGTCTGGATTTCTGGTATGAAGGAATAGAGCGAAAAAGCATCCTGCTTCAGGGTGAATTCAAGGATCATTTCAGATATGCTCTTTTAAATGATGATTATGTAATATCAAGTGAAAAGTGATAGATGGTTTAGCCACCTATCACTTTTATTAGTTACCCTTTTAGATATTAGCCTGCGGTCCGCTGTTCTGATTATTGTTCTGATGTGAGCTTGTATCGATTTCCATCAGATTCTCTTCCTGCAGCTGATGCTCGTTCTGATTATTATTTGTAATATTAGTCTGGATCATATTGTTCAGCTGTTCATTGGTTGCTATAGGAATATTTCCATTTACAAGTATCTG
>CADBMW010000156.1 GCA_902795855.1 uncultured Lachnospiraceae bacterium | reverse complement strand
TGGTTGGTTGAAAGATTTCCCAATCCATTCATATCAAGACAATAGATATCAGGAAGGTTTCCTGAAGCTATATCTGCACTGATCTTTGCAGCTGGATCATCAGCCTCACTGTAATCCACCATGTTAACGTGAACCTTCTTCTGTGATTTATTGTATTCCAGAACCTTCTGCTTTATAGAATAACTTCCGTAAAGTGAAGCCACTGTAAGAACCTTCATATCCTTAAGTTCATTAGGATCTACTCTGTTATATAATGCAAGCATATCCATTTGCTCTGTATCATTGCTGGCAATATAGATATTTTCTGGATCTTGTACATATGTAGAAGATATATAATCAGCGTTAATATCTGACTTGATAAAGCTCATTACAGTTTCTTCTTTTTTATCCTTCATGTTGTAACCAACTATGCTGTCATTCTTTTTGAAATAGAAATCATAATCTCCTGTTCCTCTAATCACATCGCTGAGGTAATAAACCTCTAAAGTTGTCTCTTCAAGAACTTTGGCATTTTCAGGATCAAGCTTCTTTATAATAGTATTTGTCTTATCTTCCTTATACTCAGTCATGGAAGCAATTATACTTCCGTCCTGAGCAATACCTACAGTATCCAGATCCTGTTCAGCACCCTTGCTGAGTTTTCCTTTTTCTTTTCCGTCCTGATCAAATATAGTGATTCCATCATTATACTGAGCAACAAGATCACCATTATCTGTCATTAAAAGTCTGGACAGATATGAATCTCCAGACACATCTGTGATATCTGATATATCCTTCTTATCTGTAATATCACCATTTTCAACCTTGCAGAGTGCAGTTATATTTCTTTCTGATTCTGTCCATTCAGTTTCAGTAACATACAGGTTCTCATCTTTATCTACGAAGAATCTGTTTATGTTTTTATTCCCTTCAGGTGTTATGCTGGCAACTTCCTCAACATCAGATGTACCCTTAGGCATCTTATAAATATGAGTCACAAAGGTACCTGCTATGTATTCATCTATGGCATCAGTACCGGAAGCATCTGTAACAGATGCATCTGTAGGAGTTGGCATACTCATTTCAGTGTATTCATCAACTGTGAAATAAATGTTGTCATTCATAGCACAAAGAGTATTTATTGTTCCTTCCATTTTAGGAATTGAAAAATCCGGACTTTGAGCGTAGACATCATTTCCTTCCATTGTTCTTGCAGCAGAAAGAGTACCGTCAGATGTATCAGCCTTCTTCTTTCCACATCCCACAGTTCCAAATGCAAGAGAAGCTGCAAGTACTACACATAATGCTTTTTTAATTCTCATGTTTTTCCTCCATCAATATAAATGCATAATTAATAGTGACATTAACAGATGCCCTACTATAACCTTTTTTTTGCTATTAAATCAAGCTTATTTTAGGTATAAATTATTATCTTATTCTAGGTATGGAATAATTTCTTTGTCTGGTATCTTGGTTCACATGTAAGATTTACACCCAGTTTTTTGAATACTCCCACATCAACCTGTGAAAGGATTACTGATGAATGAACCTCAAGCCCTGCAAGGTTTGGAAGCTGATCATAAGCTGCCTTAGCCTCCGGATTTGTATTTGCTTCTATAGACAGCGCAATAAGTATTTCGTCTATATGAAGAAGCGGATTATGATTTCCAAGATAATTTACCTTCAGCTCCATAATAGGTTCAATATTCTGTGGAGATATCAGCTTTGCGCTGTCATCTATTCCTGCAAGAACCTTAAGGGCATTGAGAATAAGTGCAGATGATGCACCAAGCAGTGTTGAAGTCTTTCCTGTAAGGATGCTTCCATCCGGCATTTCCATGGCTGCTGCCGGATTTCCGGTCTCTTCAGCACGGATATTTGCAGCTGCAACTACCGGTCTGTCTGCAACAGATATTCCTGCTTTCTTCATGAGAAGTTCAATCTTCTGGATGGCATTATCTCCTGCATCTCCCTTACGCTTATCACAGAGTGCCTGATAATAACGTCTTATTATTTCCTGATTTGAAGCATCTCTTGTTACCTGATCATCGATTATACAATGACCTGCCATATTTACACCCATATCTGTAGGTGATTTATATGGGCTTTCTCCCTGGATCTTTTCAAACATAGCTCTGAGAACAGGGAATACCTCCACATCTCTGTTATAATTAACAACTGTTTCATTATAAGCTTCAAGATGGAAAGGATCTATCAT
>CADBMW010000155.1 GCA_902795855.1 uncultured Lachnospiraceae bacterium | reverse complement strand
GCTTTCAAACCTTGTATCACAGCTTAAGGAAGCTAAGCAGGATGATAAGCTTCAGGAAGTTCTTGAAGAAGTTCCAAGAGTTCGTAAAGACTTCGGTGAACCACCACTTGTTACACCTTCATCACAGATCGTTGGTACTCAGGCAGTTCTTAACGTTCTTATGGGTGAAAGATATAAGATGGTAACAAAGGAATCTAAAGACCTTCTTTCTGGTAAATATGGTCAGACAATCAAGCCATTCAATCCGGAAGTTCAGAAGAAGGCTATAGGTGATACAGTTCCTATAACTCATAGACCTGCAGATGATATCGAGCCAGAGCTTGATAAGCTTAGAGCAGAGATTGCTCAGTACAGCCAGCAGGATGAGGATGTATTATCCTATGCGTTATTCCCACAGGTTGCTACAGAGTTCTTCAAATATAGAGAAGCTCAGCAGACCGGAGTGGATATGTCCAAGGCTGACACAGTCAATAAAACATATCCTGCATAAATAAACCACTAGTGAGTCAAAAGGGACGTTTCTTTTTGACTCACTTTTTTTCATTGTTTAAAGACTTTGTTTTTGGTATATTAGGAATGTGTTTTTTGAATATATTGATGGGTATGATTTATTAGTATGAAAAAGAAAATGATCATAATCGGAGCAGGGGCTGCCGGCATGATGGCAGCAATTCATGCCTCCGAAAGATATGATGTTACTATAATTGAAAAAAATGAAAGGCCCGGTAAGAAGCTATTTATCACTGGCAAGGGCAGATGTAATGTGACCAATGATTCGGATGAAGAGACATTTCTTAAAAATGTTATCTCAAATCCGAAGTTTCTTTACAGCGCAATTTATAGCTATAATCAAAGCAGTGTTAAAGCTGATTTTGAGAAATGGGGTGTTAAGCTGAAAACTGAAAGGGGAGATAGAGTCTTTCCTGTCAGTGACCATTCTTCTGATATTATAAAGGCTCTTACAGACAGCCTGAAAAAAAGAAAGGTTAAAGTCCTTTATAATACAAGCGTAAAACGTCTTCTGTATAGTGATGCCCAAACTTATGAAAATGATGACATTTTGAGTCAGGGCTATGATTATATAGTCCAGGGTGTGGAAATCCAGGATAAAGATCATAAAAGGCAAAAACTCATGGCTGATGTTTTACTTGTGGCCACAGGCGGTCTGTCTTATCCCCTTACCGGTTCCACAGGGGATGGCTTTCGTTTGTTGAAGGATTTTAATCTTGATATAGTAAAACCCCGTCCGGCGCTGGTTCCACTGGTTATAAGAGAAAAATGCTGCAAGGAAATGATGGGGCTTTCCCTTAAAAATGTTTCCCTTAAAGTGACTGCTGAAAAAGATAAGTTTAATGGCCTGAAAAAGGATAAGGTTTTATTTGAAGACTTCGGTGAAATGCTATTTACTCATTTCGGAGTCAGCGGCCCCCTTTGTCTTTCGGCCTCTTCCTATATCAGTAAGTTCATTTATGACATCAAAAACTATATCCCGAAGAATAAAAATGCTGATGTAAACGATCAAAAGAGCATTGATGAATATATAAAGGATATTTCACTTAAACTTCAGATTGATCTGAAGCCGGCTCTTTCTGATGAAGAACTGGACAGAAGAGTCCTCAGGGATTTTGAGGAGTTTCACAACAGAGATTATGGAAACAGTCTTGGCAAACTTCTTCCAAGGCTTATGATTCCTGTTGTTGTTAAAAGAAGTGGCATAAATCCTGATAAAAAGGTAAATGAGATCACAGCTGAAGAAAGAAAAAGACTTATAAATGTTCTGAAACATTTTGAGCTGACTATAACAGGACTCAGAGATTTTAATGAAGCTATTATCACCGGTGGTGGAATATCGGTTAAGGAGATAAATCCAAAGAATATGGAACTTAAGAAGGTGAAAAATCTTCGTGTTGCAGGTGAACTGATAGACTGTGACGCCCTAACCGGAGGTTTTAATCTTCAGATTGCCTGGAGCACTGCCTATATGGCTGCAGAATAATATGGCAAAATTAGAAGAATTAAGCTTCAAAAATATAGCATGAAATAAATTACAAAAAAATACAAAAGAGGTGAAATAATTGGAACAGGAAAATATCAAAAAGAAATTTTCTTATATCGGAGTCTGCTATTGGCTTTTTATGATGCTTAGTTTTATGTTCAGACAGATTTCCAGAACTATAGTTTCTGTTAATAATATAGAACTAAATGACTGGGGAAAATATCTGATCAGTATGATACCTCTCTGGGGAATGGCATTTCCCATATTCTATCTGTTAATCAGAAGGGTACCAAAATCAGAGGTGGGAAATGAAAAAAGAAGTCTTCTGGGACTTCTTAAGATATATCCAATGAGCCTCATGTTCATTTTTGCTGGAAGCATCATAGGAAATATTATAGCTATCATCGCAAGTTTAATAACTAAGACCACCATTAAAAATTCTGTCATTTCAACTATAATGGGACGAACTGTTCTGGCTTCCTTTGTATTTGCCTGTATCATGGCACCAATCTTTGAAGAGCTGGCATTCAGGAAAATCCTTATAGACAGAGTGGGACAGTATTCCCAGAAATATGCAATTATACTTTCTGGAGTTTTATTCGGACTTTTTCATGGAAATGTATTTCAGATATTTTACGCTACAGCCCTTGGAATGATATTTGCATATGTTTATATTAAGTCCGGAAGGGTTTATTATACAATGATCCTTCATGGGATTATCAATTTTATGCATGGCGTATTCCCCATGCTCTTCATGAAAAAGCTGAATATTGATGAGATTCTCAAGCTTTCGCAAATGGATCCAAATGATCCCGAAACTATAAAAAAGGTTATAGAGGTATATTCTGATCCCAACTTCCTGGCTTATCTTGGATGGATATTCTTTATATTTGCCCTGGCCGTGCTTGGAATAGTTCTTCTGATCCTGCAGCGTAAAAAGATAAAGCTGGATGAATCAAAATCCATAATCCAGGAAAAGAAATATATTCCTGATATGTTTATCAATACTGGAATGGCACTATTTGCTGTAGGCACATTATTTGAGGTGGTTTACAGTATACTTTCGCAGGTTATGAAATGACATCAGGCATAAACTAAATGCTTTACATATATTGTTTCATAAGGTAAAATTTTCCTTTGGAATATATAATAATTATTACTTAAATATGGGGGTGTGTTATGAATATAGCAATTGACGGACCGGCAGGGGCTGGAAAAAGTACCATAGCAAGACTGGCTGCTAAGGAGCTGGATTTTGTGTATGTTGATACAGGAGCTATGTACAGAGCTATAGCTTTATATCTTCTGGACAACGATGTGGACATTAATAATGAGAAAGCTCTTGTCAGTGCTCTTCAGCAGATTCATATAAATATTGTATATGAATCAGGGGTACAGCATGTGTTCCTGGATCTTCAGGATGTTTCGACGGAAATCCGTAGTGAAAAGGTTGGAAATATGGCTTCCAAATCATCAGCTCTGGCACCTGTAAGAGAAAAGCTTCTTGATCTCCAGAGAGATATTGCAGCTAAAAATAATGTCATAATGGATGGAAGAGATATAGGAACAAATATTCTCCCTAATGCCGAGCTTAAGATTTATCTTACAGCTTCAGTTGATGTAAGAGCTAAGAGAAGATATGATGAGCTTATAATTCATGGAGAGAATCCTGATCTTGAAGAAATCAAAAAGGGTATTGAAACCAGAGATTATCAGGATATGAACCGTGATATAGCTCCCCTTAAACAGGCAGAGGATGCAGTTCTTATTGACAGCTCAGATATGACCATAGCTGAGGTGGTTGATGAGATAGTAAAACTTGCCAATGAAAGAAAATAATAAAAGAAAAG
>CADBMW010000154.1 GCA_902795855.1 uncultured Lachnospiraceae bacterium | reverse complement strand
TTTAGTTGTCCATTTGGTGCAGTCCCAGATTTCTGTGGCAATATCTTCATAAAAATCCGGTTCATGGCAGACCATAAGGATACTGCCTTTGTATTCCTTAAGTGCTCTGGCCAGTTCCTCCTTGGCATCTGCATCCAGGTGGTTGGTAGGCTCGTCCAGAACCAGAAGGTTCGATTCTCTGTTAATGAGCTTGCAAAGTCTTACCTTTGCCTGCTCTCCACCGGAGAGAACCTTGCACTTGCTTTCAATATGCTTGGTGGTCAGACCGCATTTTGCCAGGGCAGAGCGAACCTCATACTGAGAAAAGCCGGGGAATTCATTCCAGATTTCCTGAAGACATGTTGTTTCTATATCAGCAGGCATTTCCTGCTCGAAATATCCTATTTCCAGATTTTCTCCCTGTTCCACAGTTCCCTGAAGTGGGGGAATAAGTCCCAGGATACTTTTCAGAAGAGTGGTTTTACCGATTCCGTTGGCACCGGTAAGGACTATTCTGGAGCCTCGCTCCATTGTTACTGAAAGGGGAGAGGACAGTGGCTCCTCGTATCCGATTACCAGATCCTTTGTTTCGAAAAGAATCTTGCTTGGAGTTTTGGCAACCTTGAAGTTGAATTCCGGTTTCGGTTTATCATATATTTTTTCGATTATGTCCATGTTGTCCAGCTTCTTCTGACGTGACATGGCCATATTTCTTGTGGCAACTCTTGCTTTGTTACGCGCAACGAAATCCTTCAGCTCAGCAATTTCCTGCTGCTGACGATTATATGCAGCCTCCCGCTGGGCTTTCTTTGCTTCATATACTTCTGTGAATTTATTGTAATCTCCCACATATCTGTCAAGACTGTGATACTGTCCATCCATGTGGTAGATGATATTTATAACGCTGTTCAGAAATGGTATATCATGGGAAATGAGTATAAATGCATTTTCGTAATCCTGAAGGTATCTTGTGAGCCAGGTAATATGTTCAGCATCCAGATAATTTGTAGGCTCATCAAGAAGCAGAATGTCAGGCTTTTCAAGCAGAAGCTTTCCAAGAAGAATCTTGGTTCTTTGTCCGCCTGAAAGCTCAGTTACATCTCTGTCCAATCCCAGGTCCAGAAGACCCAGAGCCCTGGCTACTTCCTCTACCTTGGCATCTATCATATAGAAATCATGATTGGTCAGAAGATCCTGGATGGTCCCGGTTTCCTCCATGTATGCGGTCAGTTCATCATCAGAGGCATCCGCCATTTTGTCGTACAGCTCATTCATTCTTGCTTCCATTTCAAAGAGGCTGTCAAAAGCGCTGGCAAGTACATCCTTTATGGTCATGCCTTCCCTTAAAACGGCGTGCTGATCCAGATAGCCCACCTTTGTATTTTTTGCCCATTCAATCTTTCCTTCGTCCGGCTGCAGCTTTCCGGTAATGATATTCATGAAGGTGGATTTTCCTTCTCCGTTTGCGCCTACCAGTCCTATATGCTCGCCGGCCAGAAGCCTGAATGATACATCCTCAAAGATTGCTCTGTCTCCGAATCCGTGGGTGAGATGTTCAACATTTAATATACTCATAATGTAATGTCCTTTTCATTAATTATACTTTTGTACATACTAATTAAAGAATTGTAAGATAAGTAGGAGAAAATGACAACAGATTATTGGATTTTTTTATGACATCCTTTCTTATATATTGTATAATACGATTTGCCTTACAGATTATCTTGAGAGGAAATGTGATATGTCAGTTTATGACGAGACAATTGAATATCTGGAAAGCATTCCCCGTTTTGCACCGAAGACTCAGCTGGACAACACAAGGGCTTTTCTTAAGGCACTGGATAGTCCTCAGAACAGCTTTAAGGTAGTTCATGTGGCAGGGACAAACGGCAAAGGCTCTGTATCAAAGCTTCTGGCGCTTATGCTTCAGGAGGCGGGTTACAAAACAGGGCTTTTTATCTCTCCCCACCTGGTGAAAATGAATGAGCGGATATCCATAAATGGTACAGATATTTCGGATGACCGTCTGGTGGAAATGTTTGAAAGGGTGAAATCCTGTGTAAACAATTTAGAGGGAAAGAAGATAGAGGAGATAAACAGTTTTTCCAAAGACGAAAAAAATGAAGAATCCATCTGTCATCCTGCTTATTTTGAGTTCCTTTTTCTTATGGCGGTTTTATATTTCAGTGAGGAAAAATGCGACTATGTGGTTTTTGAAACAGGACTTGGAGGAAGACTTGATGCTACAAATACCTTGATTCCGGAGGTTTCGGTTATCACATCCATAGGAATGGATCACATGCAGTATCTTGGAGATACTCTTGAGGATATTTCCGGGGAAAAAGCAGGTATCATAAAAAGCGGAGTTCCTGTGATTTATAATACCGGCGAAGAAATAGCTGACAGGGTTATAGAGAAAAAAGCAGCGGAAGAAGGCAGCAGAGCCATCAGAGTGGCAAGAGGTGACAAGGCTTATAAAAAGGCCGAGAAGCTGTGGAAGAGCAGTTCGAAACCGGAGATGATCCCTCTTTACCAGTATGATAACGGCGCTACTGCGTATGCAGCTTTTCGGGAGCTAAGCCTTGATAAGGCTGTCAGGGAAAAGGAAGCTGAGATAGTAAAACTCGCATTCAGCAGATTTTACTGGCCCGGAAGAATGCAGTTCCTTGGTGAAAATATAATAATAGATGGAGCACATAATGAGGATGCCATCATAAAGCTGACGGAGTCTGTAAATGATTTTATAAGCAGACAGTCCAGGAAAAAGATAAACCTTTTCTTTTCGGTTTCGTCGGATAAGGACTATGACTCCATAATCAGGCTTCTTTGCGAGAGGCTGGATATAGAAGACGTTTATGTAACAGAAATAAGCTCTGTCAGAAGAGAGGCAGCAGCAGAACTGATCAAGGTATTCCAGAGCTATCTTCCCAAAGAAAAGCATTTTAATGTGGTGGGAAGCACAGATATGAAAAGAATGTGGCAGCTGGCTAAAAATGAACTGGATGATGAAACCATTCTTCTTGCTGTAGGTTCACTTTATATGGTGGGGGAACTTCTGGATATTGAAAAGAAAGATATGTTTTTGACTTAATCCATTAGTTGTAGTAAACTCGTTGGTAACTGTTTATGGTAAATGTCAGGAGAAAAAAATGATAGATTTCGATGAAGAGATAAAAAGATTCACGCCAAGCCTTGAGGTGAGTCAGGCTGACGAGGATATTTATAAGGACGATCTGAAGGATATAACCGATATAGTACTCCAGATGACAGAGGATTTAAGAGGGAGTTTTATAAATGGCAGGTAGTCGCAGCTGTATTTATTGCGGAGAGCTGGTCAGTGTAAATGGATATTGTAAATCCTGCGGTCTCGGTCAGGAATTCCTTTGGAAAGCCGGTAATACTTCTGAGTATTATTATAATGTGGCTTTGGACAGGGCCAGTGTAAGAGACCTGAGCGGAGCCGCCGAAGCACTTAAGATGTCTCTCAGATACAACAAAACAAATGCAAATTCGCTTACACTGCTTGGTCTTATTTATTATGAGACCGGGGAAACGGTGCAGGCTTTAAAGTCGTGGGTAATAAGCGTAAACTACAAGCCTAAGGATAATCCTGCAGTAAGATATCTGAAGGAGCTGAGGGATGATCCGGAAACTCTTGTAAAGGCGAATGAGATTGCAAGAGATTTCAATAAAGGACTGGAGCTTGCACAAAATCATGACTTCGATCTGGCTGTAATGCAGCTGAAGAAATGTATCAGCTCAAATCCTAAGTATATAAAGGCATATCTTCTTCTCAGTCTTATAGCAGTAGCTCAGGGCAGAAAGGGAATGGCCAAGAAATACATTTCACGAGTTATAGCAGTAGACCGTTCAAATTCCATTGCCCTGGATTTCCTGAGGGAAATGGGTGAATCGGAGATGGATATCAGCCGTCTTGCAGAAGAAGGAATGAATGATGCTTCCGATCTTTTCAGCTTCTATGGTGTTGAGGAGCCAAGTGATGCAAGGCCTGCCAGAAAGGTAACACCTAAGGAACAGCAGAAGGCAAGAAGTCTCAGACTGAAAAGATATAAGGATCAGAGTCTTGCCAGATTCTCAAATATATATATGATAGCCGGAGTTGTTATAGGACTTCTGGTATTTTATTTCCTGCTGTCGCCGGATATGAAGGATGATTATAATGAACAGCTGAGGGAAATGGAAACATCCTATAATCAGACCATTTCCACCAAAAACAGTGAGATAGAGAATCTTAAGCTTGAGGTAGAAGGCCTCAGCACCAAGAATAAGGATTATGAGACTAATCAGACTGTAATGCAGAAAAAAATTGAAAGTCTGAATTCTGAGGTGGATATTTTGAAACAGACAGTGGAAGCCGGTGGAATGGTTTCTCAGGAAATGATGACTGAAAAGCCCGAGGATGAGCTGTCTGAGGTAGAAACCTCAGCAACAGGTGTCACTAAAAATGGCGACGCTGAAGAAAATAAAAATGCCGCTGCCGAGAGAAATAATGCAAATGTCATCGGCATAACTCCGGATTCGATAGAAGGAATAATAAATAATGAGTAGTTCTGTTGGCTTCAGAATAAAACAATATCTGAAGATGTTTATTCAAAATGTATATCTTCCTCATGTATATAAAAAGGCCGTCCGGCATACTGACGTAGATAAAAATATCATAATATTTGCGGATATGCATAGTGACGAGATTCCATATAGCATGAGGGCGATGTATGAAAGGCTAAAGGGCGAAGGTAAGAAGGTGCTTGTGTATTGCCGGAACATGGATAAAATGTCTCATTCGGAAACGCTAAAGTATATGAAGTCTTTTATGAAGGACTATGCAGCTGCAGGTTATGTATATATCTGCAGCTATTTTCTTCCGGTTTCATCCTGTGATAAAAGAAAAGAAACCAAGGTTATCCAGCTCTGGCATTCCGGCGGGCTGCTGAAAAAAATGGGTAAGGATACAGGGGATGATATTCCGAAGTATTATAAAGGAAATGTCACAAAGAATTATGACCTTGTGACAGTCAGCTCCCAGGTTTGTGTTCCCATATGGGAGAAAGCTCTGGGACTTCCCAAAGGAGTAACCCGGGCTACAGGTCTTGCCAGAACGGATATTTATTTTGATGATGAGTGGAATCGTGAAAAAAGAGAGCTGTTTTACCAGCTTTATCCCAATGCAAAGGGAAAGAGGGTGGTGCTGTATGCGCCTTCCTTCACCGGAAATGCTGCAGATCCTGAATGTAAGGGACTGGCGGCTCTGAGAAGAGTTTTCAACAAAAGAGAAGATAATTATTTTCTTATAATAAGGCTTCATCCGAATCTTAAAAAGAAGTATCCGAAATACTGGAACGAAAAGGTGGAAATGCTTCCTACTGAAGCACTTCTTCCTGTAACAAGTATACTTATAACGGATTATTCATCAGTTCTTTTTGATTACTGTATGTTTAGAAAACCATTTATTCTGTTTTGTCCTGATGTGGATGAATATAAGAAAACCAGGGGATTTTATGCAGACCCTAAGAAGTTCCCGGCTCCATTTGCGTCAGATGAAAAGGAACTGGAAACAATCCTTACTGAGAAAAAATACTTCGATTACAGTGAACAGGATTATGAAGAATTTTATGAGAAGTATATGGGAGCCTGTAAGGGAAATAGCATAGATAATATTTTATCAGTCATCTCGTGAGTCACGATTGCTGAGAATAAGCTGTATTCCTTTTAGATAATCTATAAGGATTTTTGTGTCCTTAAGTGTGAGTTTTGATGAGTTATCGTATACATAGTTAACCAGGGAAATCTCTTCTTTGGGACCGAAAAGCAGTTCATCGGCGGATATGTCATTTCCCTTGCAGATGCTATAGAGAATATGCATTTTTGGTTCCCGATTACCATTTTCTATACCTGACAGATAGGAAGAGCTTATGTTGGATTTTTCAGCGAACTGATTCTGGGTAAGACCACGTGCAACTCTTGCTTCTCTGATACGATTTCCGATTTCCATTTTTAATTCGTTGTTCATCTAATGTACCTCTCTGAACAATAATTATGGACTACAGTAAAATAATAGTTCCTGATTGTGAAAATTAGAATCTCCGATTGGAAAACATTTCTACGCTGTCAGCGTAGTTTTGGGCGGCTGCCAATATTTATCCCGCCGGGATTGATTTAATCAGGTGGTAAAGGTATACTGTATCGGTGTGAATAATGATATATCATTCTGGATTTAGCGAAGAATTATATGAGGATGTGAAATAATGAATAATAAATCTGTAAGTGATTTTATTTCAAAAAATATTGTGCAGCTGGCAGTGCCTGTTGCAATGATAATAATTGGACTGTTTTTTATCATTTATCCCAGTGACGCCATAGGGATAACAGTAAAGGTAATAGGAATAGTATTTGTGGCGGTGGGACTTATTTTGTCAGGAACTTTGCTGGCGGCGTTTTCCAGATTTACCATGGCTATTTCCATAACGCTGATCGTGCTGGGAATCGTATGTATTGCAGCTGCAGGTTCGGTGGCCTCATTTGTGATAAAAATGCTGGGAATCATAGTGCTGGTGAATTCGGCGCTGAGGATTCATGATGCATATGTAATAAAAGGCGTAAGTGATAAATATATCAACTATATAATTAATGATGCTATAACCCTTGTGCTGGGAATAATACTTATAGTAATGCCTCTTACAGCGGCAGCCATATTTGTAAGGATTGTGGGTGCAGTAATGATGATACTTGGCGTGTCAAATATCATTACTGTATTTAAGGTTTACAAGGACGGCAAGTATATTGAAGACGGCACAGATGTGGTCTGGGAAGAATAAGGAGCGGATTATGAGAGTAGGAATGGGATATGATGTTCATAGACTGGTGGAAGGAAGACCGCTGATACTGGGAGGAGTTAATATTCCCTATGAAAAGGGACTTCTGGGACACTCGGATGCAGACTGCCTGGTGCATGCTATCATGGACAGCCTTCTTGGGGCTGCGGCAATGGGAGACATTGGAAAACATTTTCCGGATACTGATCCCGAATATGAAGGAGCAGACAGCATCGAGCTTCTGAAGAAGGTAAGGGAACTGCTGGACCGGGAAAGCTATATTATAGGAAATGTGGACGCCACCATAATAGCTCAAAAGCCTAAAATGGCTCCTCATATTCCTGAGATGAGAAGGATAATCGCTGATGCCCTTATGATAGAAGAGGGGCGTATCAATATAAAGGCCACCACTGAAGAAGGCCTTGGATTCACCGGCGAAGGACTGGGTATATCATGTCAGTCCATTGCCCTTCTGGAAACCGTTGATAACTATGTATATAGAAACGTAACCACCGGGATCGTAGATGAGGTGGAAGGCAAAGGAATGGAAGATTTATCCAGAGAAAAGGAAGCTCTGGAAAAAAGAAATAACTGCGGAGGTTGTAACAATGGACAGATATGATGAAAGACTGGTAAAAGGAAAGACAGGCCTTGCAAGTGTCATGGCACTGATAGCATCGATCCTTTTAACAATGATGGGAGCTGTGCTTCTTATTCTTTCACCACCTTTAGGGCTGCTAATTTTTGCAGGTGGAATAGCGCTGATAGTATTTGCAAAAGACGGCCTCAGCATTGAATATGAATATATCATCACAAACGGCGACATTGAAATATCAAAGATAATAGCAAAAAAACGCCGCAAGAACATAATGGAGATAACTGCAGACAGCATTTCTAAAATGGACTACGCCGACAGCGATAGAACAAAAAATGACCTGTCACTTGGAAAACACAAAGTCAGAGAATTTATAGGTCCGGAAATTCAGGAAAAAGAAGTTGCAATATACTACGGAGAGGGCGACGCATCCCAGATAGCCATTCTTGATCTTAACGACAAATGCATAGATCAGCTCCGCAGCGTCCTGAAAATGAAAAGTGAAATCTAAAATCAGGAAAACTAAAAAAGCAGGTGATGTATCACCTGCTTTAACACGCTAACTAAAGTCTGCATCAAGGATCCAGAGGAATCATTTTCAGACCTTTATACATTTTTGTATACATACTCTTTTCATCCTTATAAAGCATGGTACCCCTCGAACCATCACGGATTATATATGCATACTTATTCTTTTGCACATTCATGTATAATACTTCTTCGACATTAAGCTCTTGGGCTTTGACTTTGGCAGTATATACATTTACTGGCTCCAGCTTATACTTTTTAATGGCTTGTTCAACAGTCATGTCAAAACCTCCTTCACCCCGTAGATTATCTATAGTCAAGTATATGGTAAAATATGCACAAAGTCAACTATTAAAAATAAACAAAAATATAAAAAATGAATAATTATTACATTAAATTTGAAGAACAATTAAACAAAATCAAGCAATACGAAGAAAAACCGAGCTTACTCCTTCACGCATGCTGCTGTCCCTGCAGTTCTCATTGTCTGGAGGTTCTATCAGGGCTTTTTGATATTACGGTATTTTTCTACAATCCCAATATCGATAACATAGAGGAGTATAATAAAAGGCTGGCTGAACTGGATCGTTTTACAAAAGAGGCGGACTTTGCATTGGATGTAAAGGTTGTCAGCGGTAGGTATGAGCCGGAGGTCTTTTATGAAATGGCGAAAGGGAGAGAATATCTTCCTGAACGAGGCGAGAGATGTTATGACTGCTACAGACTGCGTCTGAAGGAGACAGCAGACTTCGCTCTGGAAAATGGATTTGATTATTTTTCAACAACTCTGTCTATAAGCCCTTATAAAAATGCTCAGTGGCTGAATGAGATAGGTATGGAGCTTGAAAGAGAAATGCTGGATCAAAAACCAGAAGCAGGCTTAGGGAAAATACCTGTATTTCTATTTTCTGATTTCAAAAAGAAAAATGGATATAAAAGGTCTATCGAGCTCTCGGAGGAATACGGACTTTACAGGCAGGATTATTGTGGGTGCGTTTTTTCAAAACGGGACCGGGACAGGAAGCGGAAAAACGAAATCTCGACTCGCGCCGGAGAAGGCGCTCCCTGAGAATTGTTTTTCCTAATGAATGATGAAGAACGAGTTATAAAAAAATGAGTTTAGGTGAAAGGATAGTGGAATGAACGATTATTTGATTAGTGGTATGGCGGCGGGAAATGAGATGAGATTCTTTGCTGCGTATACAAGGGAAACTGTAAATAAGGCCCATGAGATTCATGATACGTCTCCTGTGGCAAGTGCGGCTTTGGGACGTCTTCTTACAGGCGGTGCTCTTATGGGTGCTATGTGCAAAAATGAGGGCGATGTGCTTACGCTGAAGATAGATGGTGACGGTCCTGCCAGAAGTATTACTGTTACGGCCGATGCATCATCAAATGTTAAGGGACTTATGTACAATACCAACATTGATCTTCCTCTTAAGAGCAATGGTCATCTGGATGTAGGCGGAGCTGTAGGAAGAGGTAATCTTACCATTATAAGAGATGAGGGAGCGGGAGAGCCTTATGTGGGAACTACTGCTCTTGTTACCGGAGAGATTGGTGAAGATCTTACCTATTATTTTGCAGAAAGCGAGCAGATACCAACTTCAGTGGGACTGGGTGTTCTGGTGGATAAGGATCTCAGCATTAAACATGCCGGAGGATTTATCATTCAGCTGCTTCCATTTGCATCAGATGAAACTATCACCAAGCTGGAAAACAGCCTTGCAAATATCAGTTCAGTGACTGACTTTTTTAACCGGGGACTTACTCCTGAGGAAATGATCAGAGAAATCATTGGAGAGAAAGTATTCGGACAGGACATAGTTATAGAAGAAACCAGACCTGTACAATATCATTGCAATTGCAGCCGGGAGAGGGTGACAAAGGCTCTTATCGCCATCGGAAAAAAGGAGCTTAAGTCTATGATAGATGATGGAAAGCCGGTTAATCTGCACTGTGATTTCTGTAATTCTGATTACGAGTTTTCTGTAAAAGAAATAGAGTATATATACATTAATTCGAAATAAAGATTAAATTATACCTGGTTTTTAAAACAGAAATTAAGATGAGATAGTAAAGGTTAAGTTGTACTAACTCGGTGTTATTTAGTATAATGACTTCATCTGATTTAAATTTACAAAAGGAGGTCGACACATGGCTAAGCTTAATGCCGCTGCGGTGGCAAAAATCGAGGAAATATGTGCCAGATACAAGGATGAAAAGACTCCTCTCATGATGATTCTTAGTGATATTCAGAATGAGTATGGTTACATACCTCTTGAGGTTCAGGAAATTGTTTCAAAGCACACAGGCATCTCAGTTGCTGAGATTTATGGAGTTGTTACTTTCTACTCCTTCTTCTCACTTACTCCAAAGGGAAAGTATGTAATTGGTTGCTGCCTTGGAACAGCATGTTACGTAAAGGGGGCACAGTCAGTTATTGATAAGTTCTCTGAACAGATAGGAATTGCACCTGGAGAGACAAGTAAGGATGGACTCTTTACACTTGATGCTCTCAGATGTATAGGTGCATGTGGTATAGCACCTGCAGTTAGCATTAACGGAAAGGTTTATCCTAAAGTTTCTGTGTCACAGGTGCCTGAAATAATTAAAGCTTACAGAGAGGAGGCAGCATCATGATAGATACAGTTGCAAAGCTTGATGAGAAGGTTACAGCATGTACAAAATGCTTCGACGACAAAATCTCAGGAAATGACGGAAAACGCCATATTCTTCTCTGTGGAGGTACTGGTTGTCTTTCAAGTAATTCAAAGGAAATTAAAGAAAAGTTTGAACAGATCATCGAGGAGAAGGGCCTTTCAGATAAGGTTACTGTAAATCTCGTTGGATGTTTTGGTTTCTGTTCACAGGGACCTTTCGTAAAGATTTATCCGGAAGATACTCTTTATCGTATGGTTAAGATTGAAGATGTTGAAGAAATCATCGAATCCGATATCGTTCACAATCAGATCGTTGAGCATCTTCTTTATATTGATCCTGCTACAAATGAAAGCATTACAAAGCAGGAGGATATCACATTCTATAAGAAACAGAGACGTGTTGCTCTTCATGGATGTGGTGAGATCAACCCTGAAAATATTGAGGAAGCACTTGGTGCAGGTGCATTCCAGGGTCTTAAGAAAGCACTTTCAATGACACAGCAGGAAGTTCTTGATGAAGTACTTAAGTCAGGACTTCGTGGACGTGGAGGCGGCGGCTTCCCTACAGGAAGAAAATGGCAGTTCGCTTACAACGTTGAGTCTGATCAGAAGTATGTTGTATGTAACGGTGATGAGGGTGATCCTGGTGCATTCATGG
>CADBMW010000153.1 GCA_902795855.1 uncultured Lachnospiraceae bacterium | reverse complement strand
TCATCTGCAGAAGTCTTGGCATATTCCCGTATCATCTCTTTCAACAGACGATATTCATAGGACATGATAAGGTGTCCCAGCCGGTGTCTGGGCAAAAGAGCCGAACCTGTATTCGCCACCTTACGGGTAAAATTCCTGATGAAGCCTCCGTCGTAAAGCCGGTAAGAATACGCTATTCCATAATCATCAAGATCTATCTTTTCCACTTCATCCTGCCTTGCCAGCGTGATGAGATGTATATCATATTCACCCGATTCCTTCAGCTTCTTTAGATAGAAGTTCTGGGTTTTTCCACCTCCATGGGGGACATTATCATACGGAACCGATGGAGATATCCACAGAACCTTTTTTTTCATTTCATTATCCAAGCTTTTTCTCTCCACGTTACTATTCACGATCTATGAGGATTATCTGTTATACATAAACTTTCTGTATATTCTGGCAGACCTGGCAGTATTTTTAAGAAGAAACTTTAACCTTTCTTTTTCATCCAAGGTTCTTCCTTTTGTTGAAACTCCGTCAGCATGAAGCACCTGAATGGAAGGATCATACATTATACTGTAGCCAGCTCTTCTACATCTTTCATGAAGGATATATTCCTCATAATAAAAGTCTGTTTCAGGCATAAATATATCAGTCTCTCTATCAGTAAAATCCGATGCAAAGATGATACACGCTCCGCAGGGAACTATATCAAACTTAATCTTCTGAAGAAAGCTGTCATTGCCATAGCCTTCAAGAGTCCTGCTTACTGCACGCCAGGTAAGAGGAAATGTCATCAGCGACATTTCGTTTATTTTTATAGTAAAATCCAGCTCTTTCTTTTCTCTTCCCTTAAATGCTATAGGACTCTGATGCTGCTTCTTGTCAGTGCTGAATACATCTGGGCTAAGCAGGGTCCACTTATATTTAGCATGACTTTCCTTACAGAGTTCAAAGAAGCCTGACTGTTCAAAGGTTATATCATTATTTGCCACAACTGTAAAGTCCGGGCTGAATTTTTCCATCAGCCTTTTAAATCCCAGATTGTTTGCATGCGAAAAACCGGTTTTGTCATAGATTCTTAAGAAATCTATGTTTTCATAGCCGGTATACTTTTCACTTAAGATATTTCGTTCTTCATCAGACTTGTGACTGTCATTATCTACTATTACTACAAAGCATTGATCTGAAGCTTCGGAATCATCTTTTTTAAAGGTGTTCAGCCCCAGTATCGAATCGATACATCTGAAGGTAACCTCCGGATCGCCGTAATGCAGTATTATAAATCCAAATCTTGTCATAATCTATTATTATAAATCCATTTCCATTTACTATACAACTCTTTTATCCACTTGCCTGCAGTACTCTTTACTATCCTGCTATCCTCACAAAGGAGTAAACCAGTGGATATATTTTATTCATCCTGTATGCTCTCACCAGAACCTTAACTATCATTTTCTGGCTGAATGGAATATCCAGTTTTGAACCCAGCTTTATAAGCGGATTCTTATAACACTGGGGATGATAGGTATCCAGAATTCTTTTTATATAATCTGCAAGAGTCCTTGCCTCTTCCTTGGTGGCTCCCCTTGCTATATCGATCATTGTGGCAAGAATTCTGAGGACAAAAAGCTCATAGAAATTATCCTTCTCCGTTTTTCCCAGAGCATCCACCTTCTTCATCACATCTTCCAGAGCATCGTAGGGCAGGAAGCTTTTATCCTGCTTCTTAAAGCTGTGCATAGCTGAGCTTTCGTGCTGCACATAATAGTAGTCAGCATGCTTCACCACACTTATATTCCTGCTTACATACGAAAAAAAGAGCGATATCGGCATATCTTCACCACGAACTCCCAGGTGGAATCTTATATCATATTTATCCCACAGTTCTTTTTTGTATAAATGACATGCCACCGCAGACATTCTGAATGCCCATTCTTCATGCTCGCCCTTTTTATAGTATCTCGGCACCACGCTGTTTATAACAGTTCCGTCAGGCCTCTGCATCAGGAGTCCTGATATAACCATGTCAGAATCATTTTTAATGGCACATCTCATCATTCTGTAGATATACATCTGACCTACATAATCATCACTGTCAATGAAGGTGATATAATCTCCACAGGCTTCATTAATTCCCGCATTTCTGGCAGCTGAGACTCCCATGTTTTCCTGGGTTATCACCTTGATACGAGAGTCCTTTTCGGCATTAGCATTTATGATGGAGAGTGACTCATCAGTGCTTCCGTCATCTATCACAATGATTTCCAGATTCTCATATCTCTGCGACATTACTGACCCGAGACACTTATCTATATATTTTTCACTATTGTATACAGGTATTATCACCGATACTTTAGGTATACTCATATCATTACTCTTTTCTGTTAATAGTAACCTGAGGACCTTTAGACTTCTTTACTTTCTTATTATCCTTCTCATCTTTATGAATCTTCTCATTTATTCCCAGCTCCTGAACCAGATTCTGAACCTTTTGTTCAAGGGCCGAAATCTCGATGGTCATCATAAATATTTTAAGAAGCAGTATTCCGATGACGATAACATAAACCAGGTTCGAGGTGGACATGAAGCCCAGCACTCCGGTGAGCCAGTAAAGCAGTCCGGGGAAAAATGCCATGACCATCATCATTACGGAAAGGATTATCCAAAAAAGTGCATATTCAATCTGCATTTTCGAGTTACGGATTTTTCCTATTATATAAATGAATGCAAGAAGAGAAACTGCAATCAATACAACCCTGAGCGTAAATGCCATATCCTTACCCCCTCTTCATAACTACATGCTTTTCATCTCTTTTTCTGAAGGTCTGTATCAGAAGAATAGATATAAGCATTCTCAACATATACATGGCAGATCTGGTTAAATTCAGATAGCTGCTTCCTGTCTGTCTTTCTTCCATTTCAACCTGAACCTCTGCGATACTGGCTCCCTGCTTAAGCAGATAGGAGATTGTATCCGGTTCCGGACCATAATTCATATTTACGGCAAATTCCTTGATCATTGCCTTATTGAACATTCTCATTCCTGAAGTAGGATCTGAGATTCTTTTTCCGGTGGTGATCATTATGGCCACTGTTATCATTCTCGCTCCCAGCATTCTGAGAGTATGAGGTTTCTTCTTAGTCTTAAATCTTGAACCTATGACTATGTCATAGCCGGATTCCAGTTTTTCCAGCATGGCCTTTATAAACTCAGGTCTGTGCTGGCCGTCGGCATCGAACTGAAGAACTGCATCATAATTATTCTTGTATGCATACTTAAGTCCGGTCTGGAAGGCTCCTGCGATTCCCAGATTTACCGGAAGATCGATTATCTCATAGCCATTTCTATGGCATCTCTTGGAGGTATGATCCGTAGAGCCATCATTTATGACAACATAATCATATTCCGGATATTTTTCTATTATGTTTTTCACCACATTAACGATATTATCTTCTTCGTTATATGCAGGGATAACCATTAAAAGTCGCATATACTTGCTCCTTATAACCCATTAAATGTTATTCGTTTTCTCGCTGTTTTTATAAACCTTATTCAGAACCTTTACCACAGGCTTGGGCCAGAATTTGGAGAAGATTTCTCCATCCTCAAGGGTTCTGTTATTGTCATTTATTATCCTGGTGGTCTCGCTTCCCCCATGTATCCTGTGGGCGGCAAGAAGCTCACCTATATAAACAAAAGCACCTTCCTTGCGGGAGAGCCATTCCCAGGCTTCCCAGTCGATATTGCTTCTGTATTTATCACTGAAAAGAGTTTCTTTTCCCTCTTCCTTTAAAAGCTGTCTGATATATCTTATGTTATATGTAACCGTAGGACAGCTGATGGCATTTCCAAATTTTATGGCACTTCGTTTAGCCCATTCATACGCCTGAAGCCTCGGAAAGCTGAGTGGTGTCAGAAGAACCCTCTTTATTTTCAGATTCCTTCTGTTTCCATACTTCACTCCATCCACCAGCTCACTGTAATCTGTAAATATTATCTGGGGTTCGCTTCCTGTGATACGGCGTGTATTCTCACCTGCTATTATAACGTTCTTGGCATAATCAGGTTCATATATATCATCCTGATGGACTATGGTTACATACTTTGTATCCGCCAGACTGAGAGCCTCATTCCAGTCATCACCTATTTCCGGTCTGCCCTCTCTGACATGATATTCTATACCATTTTTCTG
>CADBMW010000152.1 GCA_902795855.1 uncultured Lachnospiraceae bacterium | reverse complement strand
TGGAAATGTATAAATGGAAATGTATAAACTAGAATCAATCCTGATTAAGTCTGTCCATAAACTCCTTGAATGCAGGATCCTGAGCAGCCTTCTCTTCTTCGTCAGCCTTGACCATAGAATAAAGCTCCTGAATATCCTTGTTCTTTCCAGCCTTATCTACATATCTCTGAACATCATCTGCAAGAGGCTTGTTGTCGATGAGATAATGGCCATCCTGATTTACTATGTAATATGGTCCTAACATATCCAGTGGTGTGGACTCCACACCTACTATGGAAATATTCGCAACAGCATAAACTATGGTAGCCGATGCATCCAGACCTTCAACTGTGTAGCAGTTGATATTGCTGTATGCGGTAATGATTTTGGACTGGTTCTGAACGGCGGTCATGTCGTCGAACTGTGTCGGATCAGTTACGCAGCTCTTTAGAATATCCTGATCCCCTGCTGCCATCGCACTGAGATATGTTATGATCAGAGCATTGATATCAGGATTCGCATTTGTCTGATATGCAAACTTTGTGGTGATACCAAAATCCTCGCTGACCAGCTCTCTCTTCTGATATGCAAGATATCCAAAAAGACCGAGTACGATAAGAAATACTATCCATACTGCCAGCAAAGTCTTTCTCTGCTTTAATTGTTTTTTTCTGTCACGTGCCATAATACTTTTCTCCTATCAGCTTTTTTAATAGTGAACCAGACGGGAATCGAACCCACGCACATGGCTCCGGAGGCCATTGCTCTATCCACTGAGCTACTGGTTCAGTTTGTCAACTCCCTAGCCTCTAATATATCCATTTCTATCTGTTTAGTCAAGTCATCTATGGAGTCAAATCGCTTCTCTCCCCGGATGAAGTGAAGCGGCTGAACTATCACCTCAGCCCCGTAAATGTCATCACTAAAATCATATATAAATGTCTCTATAGTCACCATATTTCCGTCCTCTATGGAAGGCCTGGTTCCTATATTTGTGATACCATTATATATTCTGTTATCGCCGGAAATATATACCTTAACAGCGTATACTCCGAACCTCGGAAGGTACTTCGTATCCTCAACCTTCAGATTGATGGTGGGATAGCCAAATGTTCTTCCCAGCTTTTTTCCGGATTCAACCACACCACTCAGGCTGTAGCTGTATCCCAGAAGCCGGTCTGCAGCTTCTACCTGACCTTCATCCAGAAGTCCCTTGATCCTGCTGGAGCTTACATTTGCCCCATCCATGGAAAGCTTTTTTATGACCTCAACTTCAAAGCCCTTAGCTTCCCCAAGCTTTTTTAAAACCTCTGTGTCTCCGGCTCTGTCCCGGCCAAAGTGGAAGTCCTCTCCCACGACTATATAGCCGGCATTAAATTCATCTATCAGAATGTTTGAAACAAATTCCTCAGGTGTAAGTGCTGCAAATTCAGGTGTGAATTCATAGGTCCTGATGCCCTCCACCTCCGGAAATGTAATCTCTATCAGCTTCAGGCTTTCATCCTTTGTAAGGAGTCCTGAGTCCTTCATCAGAAGCTTGCAGCATATGGCGCTGTAATCCTTTTCCCGGGCAACCTGGGTGACCCGTTTCAAAAGCTCCTGATGCCCCAGATGAAATCCGTTGAATTTGCCGATTGTTACTACTGATTTTTTCATAGCATCTTGTATACTTTCAGATTGTTATTCTTTTTATCATAGGTGTAGAGTGCCCTGAGTTCATCCTTCAGAAAGACCGAGAAGAACTCGCAGCTCCTGAGTGTACCAATGAAGTCTTGCATACCGTCGCCCAGGGGTTCGACCCCCTCCGCCGGCAGCCGGTTTCCATTCTGCAGAAGCTTCTCATACTCTGGTTTCACACTTACCTTCGGATACCCTGCAAGAAGAGTCTCGGTCTTTAGGACAGTTTCTGCCAGCCTGCCTTCTTCCTTCATTTTCTGAAGGTCACTCAGTCTGTATCCGTCCTCGGCATAGACACCATTTACCTCTCCGCGAAGAAGGCTGGACATGGTGGCCTTAAGCCCCATCTTCTCTCCTATATCCCGGATCAGGCTTCTGATGTAGGTACCCTTGGAGCACTCCACCTCAAAGGTGACCTCTCCTGCGTCCTTATCTACGCTCTTTAGTTCCATACTGTATATCTGGATAGGCCTCGGCTCTATCTCAACCTCTATGCCTGCTCTGGCATATTCATAGAGCTTCTTCCCGTTGACCTTGATTGCCGAATATCTGGGAGGAATCTGCATACTCTCTCCCAAGAATCCTGCCATGGTTTCACGAAGTTCTTCCTCGAAGCCTTTGTCCGAAAGCCGCTCCCGAAAAAAAGCCTCATCCACGCTGCTTATTATCTCGCCGGTAATGTCATCTGTAGTGGTAGCCGCTCCAAATTTCATTCCCGCTATATACTTCTTTCGCTTGGATACGATAAGGTCTGCCAGCTTTGTGGCGCTGCCCAGCACCACAATTAAAACACCCTCAGCCATGGGATCCAGGGTTCCGGTGTGGCCTATCTTCTTCTGGCCATATATCCCACGCAGCTTTGCAACCACGTCATGGGATGTAAAGCCCTGTTCTTTATATATGTTTACTATTCCGTTATACATGATCATTTAAGCTGTTCCTTCACAAGCTCGATTACGGCTGCACGAACCTCCTCAAAGCTTCCGGCAGTTTCAAAGCCTGCAGCCCTGACATGGCCGCCTCCACCAAAATGAGTGGCTATGGCATTTACGTCCACATACTCCTTAGCTCTCAAGCTGAACTTGGTTGTCTTCTTTGTGAGCTGGTAAGCGAATATGGCAACCTCCACGCCATCCGTAAGTCTCAGCTGCTCCACTATACCATCTGTATCCATGGTGGTGCATTTGTACTCCTTGAACAGTTCCCTGGTTATATAACCGGAAATGATCTTGCCACCTTCAAAAAGTTCTGAATCCAGTATAACTCTGGACATAAGTTGATTCTGCTTATAGGTCTTCTTGTAGAAGGTTTCATCTATAATCACCTCCGGCTTGGCACCCTTCTCGATAAGAAGTCCCGCCAGCTCCATGGTATTTCTGGAGGTACAGCTGTATTTGAATACTCCCGTATCATGGATCATTCCAAGATACAGACAGTTAGCTGTCTTCTCACTTATTTTTTCAAGTTCAAGAAGATCGCACATTGCCTCGCAGGCACTTGAAGCCTCAGGAACTATATAACAAAAATCTCCAAAGCCCTTGTTACTTACGTGGTGGTCTATACATATGGTAGTAATAGCACTATTATATAAGTCTAAAAAGCTTCCCATCCTCTTCATTTCCGATACATCTATGGAAATTGCAAGGTCATACCTTTTGTCGCCGGGTTCGTGCTTTATCTTTCTGTAGCCCGAAAGCAGCTTAAAGGATGAAGAAGAGCTCTCATCATATACATCAACGGTCTTTCCCTTATAATTATCATTTATATAATTATACATAGCCAGGTTGGAGCCTATGCAGTCTCCGTCCGGACGAATATGACCTATAATCGCGATTGTTTCAGCAGCTTCTATAAGCTGAATGAATTTTCTGGATTTTTTTATAATGTCTGCTCCCATAAAATCTCTCCTGAAATAATGAATGAACTATTCTCCGCTTATTACTTCATCTATCTTCTTCGACATCATTACACCGTATTCGATGGACTTGTCCAGGACAAATTTCACCTCCGGTGTGTTTCTGAGATTCAGGCTCTCTGCAAGTCTTTTACGCACAAATCCGCTGGCGCTGTTAAGTGCTTCCATGGTTTTCTGGGTATCCTCTTCGGAACCCAGAACGGAAATATAGCATTTGCACTCCTTGAGATCATTTGTGACCTCGCACTTTACTACGGATACCATGGCGCTCTTGCGTGGATCCTTAATCTCAAATTCTATTATATGACTAATAGTTCTCTGGACGTCGGAATTGATCCTACCGCCCCTTGAGTTATTTTTACGCATTTATTACTCCCTTGGTACTTCTACCATCTTGTAAACTTCTACTGTGTCTCCTTCGCGGATCTCATTGTAATCATCAAATACGATACCGCATTCATAGCCGGCCTTAACTTCCTTGGCATCATCATTGAATCTCTTGAGGGATGCAATCTTGCCCTCCCAGATCTGGCTGCCATCTCTTGAAATTCTGGCCATGGCATTTCTCTCTACTGCTCCGTCAAGAACATAACTTCCTGCTATAGTACCGATTCCGGAAGCCTTGAAGGTCTGTCTTATCTCTACATGACCGATAACCTTCTCCTCGAATATAGGATCCAGCATTCCCTTCATAGCTGACTCGATGTCGTCTATAGCATTGTAGATTACTCTGTAAAGTCTGATGTCTACCTTTTCCTCGTCGGCTGCTGCCTTGGCTACAGGTTCTGTACGAACGTTGAAACCTATGATAATGGCATTTGATGCAGCTGCAAGGCTGACGTCGCTCTCATTTATGGCACCAACACCTGAGTGGATACACTTGATGATGATCTCATCATTTGAAAGCTTAAGCAGACTCTGCTTCAGAGCTTCTACAGAACCCTGAACATCGGCCTTGATAATGATATTCAGCTCCTTGAGTGTACCTTCCTTCATCTGTGAGAAGATATCGTCAAGTGACATCTTAGCCTTTGTCTCAGCGATAAGGTTCTCCTTACCTCTTATGATAAATGCATCACTGATGTTACGTGCTTCCTTCTCTGTGTCAGTTGCGATAAATATCTCACCTGAGTTAGGAACTGTTGAAAGTCCGATAACCTCAACAGGCATGGAAGGTGTAGCTTCCTTAAGGCTCTTCTGCTTATCATCTGTCATGGCTCTTACACGTCCGTGGGACTCACCGATGGCGATGAAATCACCAACCTTCAGAGTACCCTTCTGAACAAGAAGTGTTGCAACAGAACCACGTCCCTTATCCAGCTTAGCCTCGATAACGATACCTCTTGCCTTACGGTTAGGATTAGCCTTCAGCTCCAGGATATCACTTGTAAGAAGGATCATTTCCAGAAGGTTATCAAGACCTTCCTGTGACTTTGCTGATACAGGACAGAAAATGGTATCTCCGCCCCAATCTTCTGATATAAGACCGTACTCAACAAGCTCCTGCTTAACTCTTTCAACATTTGCACTTGGCTTATCTATCTTGTTTACAGCTACGATAATCTGTACACCTGCAGCTTTTGCATGGTTGATAGCTTCTACTGTCTGTGGCATAACACCATCATCAGCAGCTACAACCAGGATAGCTATATCTGTTGCAAGTGCACCACGAAGACGCATTGAAGTAAATGCCTCATGACCAGGTGTATCAAGGAATGTGATAATCTTATCATTAGCCTTAACTGTATAAGCACCGATGTGCTGTGTGATA